>NZ_CAIP01000220.1 GCF_000297435.1 Microcystis sp. T1-4
AAAGTTTTCAACACCTACCTACTTAAAAATTGGCAAGATGGGGGGTTAGGGAGCTTTTTGCTGTTGTCAGTAAACAGTAATCAGATTTGAGTTTTCAGTCAGTGGTATTAATTAACTGAGTAGTATTAAATGGCCATAACAGTGCTGTCTTTTCACCGATTACTGATTACTGATCACTGATTACTGATTACTGATTACTGATCACTGATTACTGATTACTGATCACTGATCACTGTTATAAGATGAGAAAGGGAAAATTTACGATCGAAGCTTTTCTATGACAGTTACACCCGTTCCGGCCTCCTTTAATCCTGTTTCTGGTCTAGTTAACCGTATTCTCGCCATAAAACCGCTTTTTGACATCGCTCGCTATCAGGCGCGCAATATGATGATTAAAAGAGCCGAAAAACTAGGCGTACCTTGGCGGGAAACCGTCAAACAATGGCAGCAACGGGATTGGAGTCGGGAACTGCAAGCGGTAGAAAATCCCGATATCGTCTATCCCGAATACTACGTTTGTTCTTTCCACGCTTACGAAAAGGGCAATTTAGACTGGTTGCCAGCTTTTGAGGTAGAATCTGCCGCCTATGCTGTCCATTCTACCATCTGGCCCGGGGCGGGGATTGACGGCGATCCGCGATTGCGGCGGGAATATCACCGGATATTGAAGGAGCAAATCAAGGCAGAAATTAACGATATTGTCGATTTAGGCTGTAGTGTCGGCATGAGCAGCTTTGCGCTGCAAGATACTTATCCTCAAGCGCGGGTAACTGGGTTAGATCTCTCTCCCTACTATTTAGCCGTTGCCCAATACCAAGCTCAACAAAAACAAAAGACGATTCAATGGCAACACGCGGCGGCGGAAAAAACTCAATTACCCAGTCAGTCCTACGATCTGGTATCTTCGTTTTTAATGTTCCACGAACTACCCCAACAGGCTACTAGAGAAATTTTCGCCGAAGCGCGTCGTTTATTGCGATCGGGAGGTTATTTGACGCTGATGGATATGAATCCGCGCTCGGAAATTTATCGAAAAATGCCCCCTTATGTCCTAACCTTACTCAAGAGTACCGAACCCTATCTCGATCAATATTTTACTCTCGATATCGAACAGGCATTAGTTGAAGCGGGGTTTCAAGCACCGATCATTACCCCCACCAGTCCCCGACACCGGGCGATTGTTGCGCGGGTTTCCGAATCATAATTTTGAGGTAATCAATGAAGATAATTTTTCGTCAAAGCTGGACAAGGATATTAACTATTGTCCCCCTATTCTTGTTAATTTTTGCCGGCAAAACCCTCGCCCATCATGCCATGGCAGGGCAAACTCCCGATAATTTTTTGAACGGATTTTTATCGGGTTTAGCTCACCCAGTTATCGGTTTAGATCATTTAGCTTTTGTGGTGGCTAGTGGTTTAATTGCTGTGGGGATGGAACAGGGTTTATTAATTCCGATCGCTTTTGCAATTGCTACTTTAATCGGGACGGGTATTCATTTACAGGGAATAAGTTTACTTTTTCCTGAGGGGATTGTTGCCCTTTCTGTGGTGATTTTTGGCGTGATTTTAACCCTAAAAAAAGGTTTACAAAATCCTTCTAATCTCTATACGATCGCTCTGTCCACTTTGGCAATGATCGCGGGAATTTTTCACGGTTATGCCTACGGAGAATCAATTATCGGGGCGCAAGTTGCCGCTTTAGTTGCCTATTTAATCGGTTTTACCGTCATCCAATTAGCGATCGCAGCTGGGGCTTTTTTCCTTGGCGGTGTCATCAAGGAAAAATTAGCCAAGCAAGCGACTCTAATTAGTAAGTTCATCGGATTGGCAATTATGGCGATCGGTACAACTTTTTTAGTGGGAATTAAGTAAATTAATCTCGATGGGGCTAATTATTAATGGCTCTCTTGAGGTTATGAGATCGAAGAAAGGGCGTACACTATACGCCCCTGCCAAACAAGTGCCAGAGAGCCGCTCAATTGAAAGAGGAGTTAGGAATTGAGTTCTCAAAATAAATCTAACAATAATCCTAATTCCTACCCCCACTATTTTTTTAGGTTTCCGAGGGGAAGTAACCAAACAGTTTTTTATAATCAGAGGCCAGATATCCTCGGTGAAAAAAACCTAATTCTTCGGCAATTTCATGAATTAATTTTGTCTGATTATTTTGGTGAAGAGATTGATGTAAAGCATTAAGACGAAGCAATTTAAAATAACTGTAAGGAGACATTTGATAGAAGTCTTTAAATATATATTCTAAGGTGCGTTGACTTACTTTTAATTCTTGACAAATCGCTGGAATAGTCAGATCAGAACGCAGATTTTTTCTCATCATTTCTTCGGCTTTTTTGAGGATAGAGGTGCGTCTGATAGTGTTTTTAGGGATTTTAATATCTTTGGTTACTGCTAAAGTCAAAAGAAAATCTTTGACAATTTCTTCTTTTAATTTTTGACCGACAAAATTCAATATTAATGCTTTTCTTTTCCCAGATATTTGTTGACGATCTAAATTAAATAGCATTTGATAAAGTTGATGACAAGATTGTTGGAGATGACGAATTTTTTCCGATGGGCAAATCACAATAGAAGAAGCGGCAGAATTTAAAAACTTTTTCGCTTCTGGTAGCTCTAAAGTTTGGCACAATTGTTGCAGATAATTATCATGAACGTAAAGCTGAAAACGATTGGAAAAGGGATGTTGAAAAATGGAAATTTCTGATTTAGGGGGGACAATCCCAAGATAGTTATTTTCTAATGAGTACAAATTTTGGAAGAAGACAGAATTTACCTGAATAGGAATCGCAAAAACCCACATTTTAGAATGGACTACTCCCACAACATTTATTAAACAATTACGTTGCGATAATTCTAACATCACTTCATCGATGATGATCCTTGAAAGATACCCTTCAAAATGATCACCACTGAGTTGTAAAGCATCTCCGTTGACAAATTCTCGATTCTGAAAATAGCGAGAAAAGTCACAAAAATATTCACTTTTAAAGGTTAATTCCTGAGAATCAATTAAAATATTGGTCTTATTGTCAAAAATAAACATCTGTATATAACTACTTGGTTATTGAGTAAAATAAAGCTTTTTTGCCCGTCAATTTAAAAACTTGCGTTTTTTGGATCATCTTAGCATAGAGGACTGAGTAGTATGAATTACAGCAAAGTTGATTTGTTAATTTTTTCCATCAGTGTCATCCAGGTTAAATCTCTCACTTTTTTTCGTTATCGATTACCAAGGGGATTTCAATGGCTGAACAATATATGCCACTTGAAGATTGCTCTGGGTGTGGGGTATTGGGTGGAGAAATTCCTCAATTACGTCCCCCGGCATTTTCTGATGACTCAAAATATACCACATTTAGCTATACCTATTATCCAGATTCTTCGGTACTTGTTATGCAATCAAAAATACCGGACTTGACCCATAAGGTTTTCAGGATCAGCAAAGAGTCCCTAGCATACTACCTACCGAAGAACCGTTATCTGGGGGGATCAGAAATTTCCGCCGCCGTCACTCCCAATATTAGCACTCGTTTCTATGCCATCCAAGCAACTATTGATTTCTCCAAAGCTAAAGGGGACTTACAAGCTGTTCTGATGGCGCACGGCGGCTGTTTTGGTGGACATAGTTTCTACATCTATCAGGGAAAACTATGTTATGTCTATAACTGGTTAGGGCAACAACAGAAGATCACTTGTGAACTTCCCCGTCTTAGTGGCGAGATGACACTCAAAGTTGAATTTACCAAAACAAAGCTCATCGCTCCTTCCGATGAAAAGTTGGATGACAGCACAATAGATAAGATGAAACTGTATATTAATAACATTGAACAAAATGTCGATATTATCAGAACTTTCTCAAATCATACTCCTAACTTTCTAACTCAATATAAACACGAGATTCCTTATGAGTTTCAAGGTGCGAAGCTGCGAAGAATTATCGTTACTATTACTAATGATATTACTGCGATAAATGATGATCAATTATGAGCGATTAAGTACCTAAGCAAAATCAACTACACATCTAAGCCGCCTGTCTAGAAAACGGGTTTCTTAAAGAAACCCGTTTTCTGGTGGATGGGCTGGAGACCTCTTTATAAACTTACTAGGCGGCTCCAGTGGTAAAGAATTTTATCAGGGTGTAATATTGCCAAATTTGGCAGCGATAGTGCGATAGCAGATTGTGTAGAGATTCTGTAGGATGAGCATTGCCCGCCCTACATTCAAGGTAAAATGGAGTCAAGAAAGTTAGTAGAGAGAGAATGCTATTTTGCCAGCTATGAGCCAAATTTTACCTAAAACTGTTAATTTCGAGGAATTTGTCCCTTGGCTGCCTGAAAATTCGGGAGTGCGTTATGAGCTACACAAGGGAAATATTATTGAAATGGCACAACCCGCAGGAGAACACGAGGAAATCAAAGGATTTTTAACTGTTAAACTCAGTGGAATAATTGATAGACTAGGGCTTCCTTATTTAATTCCTAACCAAGCGATTGTCAGACCTGCTGGTAAAAATTCTGGTTATTTTCCCGATGTATTAGTGCTAAATCGAACCAAGCTCGCTCAGGAAAAATTATGGAAAAAAGAATCAATTATTAGTGAGGGTGCATCTATCCCTCTGATTATTGAAGTGGTATCGACTAACTGGCGTGATGATTACTACTTAAAATTTGCTGATTATGAAGAAATGGGTATTCCTGAATATTGGATTGTCGATTATGCAGTCTTGGGTGGGCGTAATTTTCTCGGCACTCCTAAACAACCGACCATCTCTGTTTGTCGCTTAGTTGAGGAAGAATATCAAATTCGGCAATTTCGAGACAGCGATCGCCTAATTTCCCAGACTTTCACGGAATTAAATCTCACTGTCAATCAGATTTTCTTAAGTCTGTAGGGTGTGTATCGTCCACCTTACTCTTTTCGCTTTTTTCTTCAGTTTGAGGGGTTGATTTTGCCACTTAAAATCGGCAATTATTGCCTTTATTTGCTCAATATGATGGGGTTTTAAGCCATTAAGCTCAATTTATTTTATCGCTTTCGTGTTCCTGTTCTCAAGGTCGTTACTAAAACAAGATAGTAAACTAAGACGCATTTTAAATGACAGAAATTTGGGGATCCCTATTTATTTTTTTAGTCTGTCCCATCATCGGGGGACTGCCTCTGATCGATTGGATTAATTATCTAGTAACTGGACGTAAATTATCCCAATTAGGGACTGGTAATATCGGTGTAACTGCCGCTTTTTACCATGGGGGTAAATTAGTGGGAATTTTGGCGGTAATTTCGGAAGCAGCCAAGGGAATTATCGTTATTTTCCTAACCCGTTTATTTTTTCCCACCGGCTCCACTTGGGAATTATTAGCTTTAATTGCCTTAGTCGTGGGGCGCTATTGGTTAGGAAAAGGTGCAGGAACTACTAATGTTTTCTGGGGATTAATCGTTCACGATTTTGTCGCTGTTTTTCTCACCTCAATTATCAGTGGGATTAGCTTTACTATTTTTCGAGAAAAATCTACGGGTAGATTGGTAGGATTATTTTTATTAGCTTTAATTCTCACCTTGCGCCGTCCCCACGATTCAGGTTATATTATAACTGCCATTGCTTTGGCCTGTTTATTAGGGGCAATTTTTCAAAAAATAGCCGACGATTTAGACTTACCCGAAGCAAGTGTTAATAATGAATCAAAAACTATGTTTCGTTTTTTTCGTGGAGATCGATCGATCCAAACTCTTGATGACAATCTAGCGACTTCAAAAGTGGGACAAAAAGCCGCCACTCTAGCCTATCTTAAGCGTGCCGGTTATCCCATCCCTAGGGGTTGGATTTTACCACCGGGGGATGATCCACAACCGTTAATAGAATCTCTTCATCCTGATATTAATCATCCCTTAGTCGTGCGATCCTCCGCTATTGGAGAAGATAGTGAAACCGCTTCATCTGCGGGACAATATACTACAATTCTTAACGTTGTCGATCAAGAAAATTTAGCGGCGGCGATTTTAAGTTGCCAAACCTCCTATAATAGTCCTAATGCTGTTAATTATCGACTCGATCGAGGTCAAGAAAACACGGCCATGGCTGTGTTAATTCAAGAACAAATTCGAGGAGTTTTTTCGGGGGTTGCCTTCAGTCGCGATCCGATTAATCCTCTCAGTTTAGATGTGGTTATTGAAGCTTTACCCGGAGATGCCACCAGAGTTGTATCGGGAAGAATCACCCCCGAAAGTTATCGAGTTAATTTAGAAGAAAATATCATCATCGGAGCGGGAGATATTCCTCCTGCTATTATTCAACAGGTAGCTAATCTTTGTCGGCAATTAGAAACCCTTGATCATGGCATTCCCCAAGATATAGAATGGACTCATGACGGACAAAAATTATGGTTATTACAGTGCCGTCCTATCACTAATTCACAGCCAATTTGGACAAGAAAAATCGCTGCTGAAGTTATCCCCGGTGTGATTCGTCCTTTGCCTTGGTCAATTAATCGTCCTTTAACCTGTGGAGTTTGGGGAGATATTTTTCGGTTAGTTTTAGACAAAAAAGCCCTCGATTTGGACTTCAATGAAACGGCGACTTTACACTATCAAAGAGCCTATTTTAATGCTTCTTTATTAGGAACAATTTTCCGTCGCATGGGATTACCTCCAGAAAGCTTAGAATTTCTGACCAAAGGGGCAAAGTTTACCAAACCACCTTTAACGGCAACCCTGGCTAATTCCCCCGGTTTATTAAAACTTTTAGGACGGGAATTACAGTTAGAAAAAGACTTTAGCCAAGATCAAAAAACCTATTTTATTCCGACGCTCGAAAAAATTAACGCTACTTCCCTAGAAGCTTTATCTTCTGGAGAGATTTTAGAGCAAATTGAGGAGATTTTAACCGTCTTAAAAAAAGCTACCTATTATAGTATTCTTGCTCCTCTTAGCTTTGCTTTGCGTCGCAGTATTTCGCAAGTACCTTTTGAGAAATTGGATAACTCCCAAGCACCAGAAATAGCCTCAATGCGATCGCTATCTGAACTGAGAAAAAATACGCTCGATCGAGATTTTGACTCGGCTTTTTCCCTCTGGTTAGAAACCTACGGTTATTTAAGCGAAGTGGGGACTGATATTTCCATACCGAGATGGCGAGAAAATCCCCAATATCTGCTACAACTCCCCTTAGATAGTCCGGGCAATAATAGCCATAAAAAAGTTAAATCTTCCCACAATGTCCAAAAAAGATTAAATATCAAAAACCAAGTTACTGAAATTTACTCCCGTCTTTTAGCTCACCTACGCTGGCATTTTCTTGCCTTAGAAACCCTCTGGTTACAGCAGCAAATATTATCGGAGACGGGAGATATATTTTATCTAAATTACTCAGAAGTTACCCAGTTGGGTCAGAATAATAAAATCGCCAATCTTAACCAGATTATCCGTCAGCGTCGCCAACAATTCCAAGAAAACTCTCAATTAACCGATATTCCCTACATCGTTTATGGACAACCCCCGAAAAGAGAATTTTTAGTTTCAAATTTAACTGCCAAAAAACGCTTACAGGGAATTGCCGCTAGTGGGGGGACAGTGGAGGGACGAGTCAAAATTATGCCAACCCTACAAAATCTAGAAATTGCCCCTAATACTATTCTCGTTATTCCCTATACTGACTCAGGATGGTCCCCTTTATTATCCCGGGCTGTGGGCATTATTGCCGAGGTGGGGGGACAATTATCCCATGGTGCTATTATTGCCAGAGAATACGGAATTCCGGCGGTTATGGATGTGCATAATGCCATGAAATTGTTAAAAGATGGTCAATTAATTCGTCTCGATGGCACTCAAGGAATTATTGAAATTCTCTAGGCATTAGGGGACAAGCTTTTCCCTATCTAGGGTTTGCGGCAAAAAGTTTTTCCTGGGGACAGGGTGTAGGGTGTAGGGTGTAGGGTGTAGGGTGTGGGGAGTTTTCTCAGTTAACTGATAACTGATAACTGATAACTGATAACTGATAACTGACTTCTAACCCAATGTTGGTCAAAGATAAGCAAAAATTATCTATGAACTCCAAAAACTTGAGAATATTTAAATTAACATTCCGCAATATTTATAAATTCTTAAAAATTAATTGAGAAAGATTTTTATTTAACAACGATGTTACAATGGTTACAGCGATTTTACTGAATTTCATAATGGCTTCTTCTGTGCTTTTTTGGGCAGCAACGGTTGAAACCCTTGCCACACCTAGAAGGTAATCCTCATTAAGACAGGTAAATGAGTCAATTTCACCCACAACGATGATCTTTTTTTTGTGTAGTTTTATTGCAAAAAAAAAGTTTTTTTGACAAAAAGCACAAAGTATGCGTTATGAAGTGGGGTAATGGGGAAGTGGGGTAGTGGGGAAGTGGGGTAGTTCGGAAGTTATCTGCTATTTTCCAATAAAAACCTTCTTTCGGCCCGAACAATTGCCTCTCTAGTGGCTAAAACTGCTTCCCTATCCACCGAAAGAGAAGTCACACCCCAAGCAATCAGATCATCGATAAGTTCAGGATACTGGACGATAGCCATGCCGCAAACGGAACAGGGAATCTGTAAAACTTTTGCCTGAGTGATAATTTGTTTTAAAGCCGCTCTGACTGCGGGATGACGGGCGTTAAAATATTCTGAGAAATGTTCTCGATCGCTACCTAAAAGTAATTGAGTTAAATCATTAGTACCAATAGCGAGCAATTGTACGCCCGCTTGCACATAATCCGCTAATTGAAAGATTACCCCCGGTACTTCCACCATTATCCCCAATTGGAAAGAAGGGACTTGAGTGAGTAAAGCCGATTGTACCCGTTGCCGGCAGAAAATAAATTCCTCAACCCCGCGGACAAAGGGAAGCAGTAAATTAATATTGGTGGCGCTGGTGGTTTGTACCCGTCGTAAAGCTTGCAATTCCAGATCGAATAGAGTCGGATCTAATATATAACCATGGGTTCCCCGACTGTCTTTAGCCGAATCTTGAGCATCAAAAGAACGGTAAAATAAAGGCTTAGGCTGGATACTAAGGGCAAATTGTGCGATTAAATCACTTAATCTCTCGATCAATGCTTCTTGATGCTCTGGCGTTAACCATTCTTCTAGATTACGCTGAGAAAGTAAGTCTAAAATCATCCATTCTGAGCGCAATAAACCGATCCCATCAATAGGCAGTTCTCGGATTCCGGCAATACTTTCAGTTTGACTGAGATTAACCATCAAACGGGTAGCAATTGCCGTGCCGTCGGTTTCTCTGGGGGGTGGAGGGGGCAAGGAAATCTGTTCCTGAGATGCTAGAGAAATAATTCCCCTCGTACCATCTACTAAAATTATCTCGCCTGAGCGGATAATTTCTGTGGCATTTTTCACCCCGACAACGGCAGGAATGGCTAATTCCCGGGCTAAAATGGCTCCATGGCTAGTTAATCCCCCCTGTTCCGTGATCATTGCTCGAATTTGGCGTAAATGGGGCAGTTTTTTCGGAGGTAAATTAGTAGTAACCAGAATGCAATCCTGAAAATTTGCCTCTGGGGAGTCGAAATTGCTGATCACTTTTGCCACTCCCGATGCCAACCCCGGGGATGCCCCTAATCCTCTTAAGGGATAATGGGATGTAGTGGGGGTGATTTCCTGACTGTGACAGTTGAGAATATAAATTTGACCATCCAGCATCATCAGCCATTCTATGCTGGTTAACGTCGGTTTTTCCGCCAGTAGAGATTGAACCAGTTGACAAAGGCGATCGAGGGCGAAATTATCTAAACAGTAGCTTTCCTGTAAACTGGGTGCTAATAATTGTGGTACAAGCAGATTACTGTCACTATTGAGATAATAAGCGCGGGATTTATTGCCTAATTGCCGACTGCGTAATTGACCGGAGCGATCGATAATGTAGGTATCCGGTGCCACTTCTCCATTAACTAAACTGTGTCCTAACCCCCAAACCGCCTGAATTTCCCAGTTATCCTCATTAATCAGCACATTTCCCGCACAATTAGCTGGTAATAACGGTTGTACCAGTAAAGATAATTGAATTTTTTCTAAACCAATTCCCATTTTTCGCCAATAAAATAGACTTTTGGCGTTGAATAACTCCGCCCAAGCTTGTTTTAGGGCATTTTCTAGATTATCTGCTTTAATTCCACTGATGGGGGCAGAAAATAAACCGAGAGTTCGCCGAGCCAGATTAGCTGGTAGGGAAAAGCGCCATACTAGGGTAGCCATCGATAATTGTGCCACGGCTGCCTCTAGTTCTTCTAACCAGAAAGGAGGAATTGGCGCTTGTAAAATGGCCCGCCGACTCTCGCGCGCCACTAATTGCAGAGCTTTGGCGTTATCTACGTCTAAATAGAGGGAAGATTGGGGAAAATCAGTCAGAAACGAGTCACCATTGTCGATAGTTTCCAAAAATTCCGCAAAAATGCGGTTAAAAATGGCAAATCCCCCGATAATTGGGTATCCTCGCTGATGTAATTCACTGGCAATAAAAGCTTTTTCCCCCACCAGGGGGCGATCAGAAGCACTAATGCGATCGAGCCAGCAGAGAATGGTCACGGGATTTATTAAGAATGGTGAAAGGATTATAAAATCATTGTGTGATTTTTGTAACTTTTTAGTTCTATCTGCTAGTTTAACTCACCGTCACCATCTTGAGGATGATCTGGGGAGTGGGAATTATGAATGTATGAATTATGAATTATGAATTGGGGAGATGGGAGAATAATAAAAGCAATCTCCTGACTCCTATCTCCTGACTACTGACTCCTATCTCCTGACTACTGACGACCGGCTGCTGATAGCTGATAAGATAGGATTCGGACAATATTCGATCGCTGCGAGAAATTCATGGACACACCTGCGAAAGTTTTGTTAGTGGATGACGAACCGGGGGTTCGTGAATCTGTGCAAGCATATCTACAGTACGGGGATGACTTCGAGGTAAGAACTGCTAGTAATGCTAACGAAGCCTGGGATTTACTCAATCAAGAAATTCCGGAATTAGTTATCTCCGATATTATGATGCCGCAGGTGGATGGCTATCAGTTTCTGAAGAAATTGCGCGAAGATGCTCGTTTTCAGACAATTCCCGTGGTTTTTCTCACTGCTAGGGGGATGACAAGCGATCGCATTCAGGGTTATAATGCCGGTTGTGATGCTTATTTATCCAAGCCTTTCGATCCCGAAGAATTAGAAGCATTAATCAAGTCTTTAATCGAGCGCCGTCGTCAATCCTTGCAAGCCACCAGCGAAAACGCTAGATTAGAAGAAATTGCCCGAGATATCCGGGAATTAAAACAGCAGGTGGGACAACAGAACACTTTTACTACTACTCCCCCCCCGATTAAAATTGACCTTACCCCCCGGGAACAAAGTGTTTTAGATTTAGTGGCGGAGGGACTGATGAATAAAGAAATTGCTAGTCGTCTAGAAACCAGCGTCAGGAACGTAGAAAAATACGTCAGTCGCTTATTTAGCAAGACTGGTACTAATAGTCGCACGGAATTGGTGCGTTTTGCCCTAAAACACGGTTTAACCAGCTAATATAGGAACTAAGTATAAAGTAGCGGACGGGAGTAGTTTATTAACTGACGATGACAAGCAACTGAATTACCGATGGAAAACGTTTCATCAGTTCATCGTATGGCTTCTGGCGTTGAAACAAATTTTGTTTTAGAGCTAACCTTCAAGCAAGAGCAGAATTAGGAGGATATGTCAACCATGTTAAGCACTGATCTAGAGATAAGACTAGCAGCTTTAGAAGCTGAAGTAGCACTGCTTAAGCGTTTGCTACCTACTGTCAGCGAAACTCCCTGGTGGGAAAAAATTGTCGGCACTTTTGCTGACGATCCGGTTTACGAAGAGGCAATGCAGTTTGGTCAAGAGTACCGCCAGTCTCTAAAACCATTAGCCGAGGAAGCATCCGAACCCTGAAATGTATCTCCTTGACACCGATCATATTAGTATTCTTGATCGCGGGGGACAACCGGCACAACAATTGCTGAAAAAACTGGCTGCTATTACAAGCAGCGAAGTTGCCACCACAATTATCACCTACGAAGAACAAATGCGGGGATGGCTCAGTTACATAGCCAAGGCAAATTCGATTGAAGCTCAAGTTGTTGCCTATCGAAGGCTAGAAAAGCACCTCGCTAATTATCGCACGATTCCCATTGTCGGCTTTGATGAAAAGGCAGGTCAAGTTTTTCAAGAACTTCGGGTAACTTACCCTCGTTTGGGTTCGATGGATTTGAAGATTGCTGCTATCTCAATGGTTAATCCGGCTATCCTGCTGACGAGAAATCTCTCAGATTTTGGGCAAATTGCCGGTTTAAGAGCAGAAGATTGGACGATTACAGGCAACTGAATTACCTATGGAAAAACCAACTTTGGCAGCGAATCACCCCCAGAGATAATTTATGTTTGTTTTTATAAATGCACGTCATCAGCTATCGAAGACTACGAGAATTTACGAATAAACACGCTGATTCCCGAATAGCTTTAGAGAATTGGTATAAAATTGCCAGTAAAGCGATTTGGTATAATTTAGTTGAGGTTCAAACAGTATTTCCTAAAGCAGAAGCAGTTGGTAACTTTACTGTTTTTAACATTAAAGGGAATAGTTATCGTCTCATAACCAGTATCGATTATCAGAAGCGGCTAATTTATATCAAGTATGTTTTAACTCACGCTGAATACGATAAGGAGCAATGGAAAAATGACCCTTACTTTTAATCCAGAAAAATACAAAGAATTACTAGCTCGCCATTTACCTAAAGTTATTAAAACAGAGGCAGAAAATGAAAAAGCTTTGGCTATTGTGGAAGAATTAATGCACCGTCAGCAGCGAACTCCCGAAGAAGATGAACTTTATGAGCTTCTAATTTTTTTAATTGGGAATTTTGAAAAAAGCTTTTATCTACAGGAATCAACCACACCTCATTCTATGTTATTGTTTTTGATGGAACAGCAAGGCGTTAATAAGAAAGACATAGCCAGAATCCTTGGCTCTGACAAAATTGCCTCTAGTTTAATTGAAGGAAAAGGGTCAATTACCCAAGAACAGGCGAAATTATTAGGACATTTCTTTAATGTAGATTATAGTTTGTTGATGTAGATGCGATACCCTCTAGCTTGTCGGTTGGGTTGAGCGCTTTAATATTTAGGAGAAAACTGCTCGATTCAATAATTTGAGCGAAACCCAACATTTTTAAAGACATCGGTGCAGTTTCCCGCAAGTGTCGCTCATTTTTGATAGACAAAAGTTATTGCTGTCACCCCCAACACAAGTTTACTGTCCCACCCGCCAAATTTTGATAGTTTTGTCACCACTCCCACTAGCTAAATAGCGGCCATCGGGACTATATACTACTGAGTAAACCCCACTAGAAGGACCGGTAAGGGTACGCAATTCTTTTCCCAAGGATGTTTTCCGGTTAATAAATGCACAAAAGTTCGTCCTAAAGCATGAAAATCTGATTAGACCTCTTGCATAAATCCGAAAACAAACGATAGAAACAACAATGGGA
>NZ_CAIP01000219.1 GCF_000297435.1 Microcystis sp. T1-4
TGGTACTGGTTCAGATATTAAGTTTATTAAATTTAATCTTGACAAAACCGACAAAGAAGTGCATCGAATCGAGCGCGGAGGAGAAGTCACCCATCACTGTCCGGGGCAGTTAGTGGGCTATCCGATCCTCAATTTGCGCTATTATCAGCAGGATTTACACTGGTATTTGCGACAATTAGAAGAAGTCATCCTGCAAACTATAGCTATTTATGGATTGTCGGGGGCAAGAATCGGGGGCTTGACAGGGGTATGGGTAGAAGGGTATAAAATAGCGGCGATCGGTATTAAAGTTAGTCGTTGGATTACCTATCATGGTTTTGCCATCAATGTTTGTCCGGATTTAAGCGGGTTTGCCGAGATTATTCCCTGTGGGATTGCTAATAAACCCGTGGGCAGTTTAGAGCAGTTTCTGCCTAATATTAGTCTTATGCAAGTACAGCAAGATTTATCGAGGGTTTTCGCTTCAGTTTTCGGTGTGGAATTATTTTCTCTTGACAAGGATTAATATGAGCGATCGCAAAGACCCAGAAAAACTCACCGTGGAAAATAGGGCCGATAACCCCGAAAATAACGGTAAAACCAGTTTATCGGCCCCCGATGCCTCCGAATACGTCTCCTCTTTATCTTCGCGTAATCCCGTGCGTCAGCGCATCCTAGTATTAAAAGATCTTCGACCGGGTAACGCGGGGTTACTACTGGCCCCCCTGATGCTGATGACCATCGGCCTGGTCTTTAGCTGGGACTGGTTAGGCTTTTCTGGGGCGATAGTAGCGATATTAATATCTTTACAGGTGATTTTGCCCTCTATTCGCCAGTGGATCGCCCATTATCTCACTCCCTCTGAACGTCAGACGGTTTTCGCTTTTATAGTTTTTATAGCTGCTCTGGCCGGATTAGGGAAATATTTAGGAGTTTACGAGCGCATATTGCGATGGTTAGACAGTTTTAAATACGATGAGTTCGGTTCCTGGGCCGAGTGGGTGGGGGCCTTGGGACAGATTATGATCGCCGTGTTAGCCGTCTATGTGGCCTGGGAACAGTACGTTATTTCTAAGGATTTAACCATACAACAAAATCGCATTACCCAACAACAGACGATCGATTCCTATTTTCAGGGGATTTCCGATTTAGCCTTAGATGAGGAGGGATTTTTAGAAGATTGGCCCCAGGAAAGAGCGATCGCAGAAGGTCGCACCGCTTCCATCCTCAGCAGTGTCGATGCCTCTGGAAAAGCGAAAATACTGCGTTTTTTGAGTCAATCGCGGCTATTATCACCGATTAAACGCGATCGTTATCTAGGCCGACCGATTCTAGACGGGGAAGGGGGTTACGCGGAGGATCGAGAGTTCGGTACAAGAGTAGTACAACTGGGGGTAATGTTAGCGGGGTCCGACATTTCTGGGCAGGATCTGCGCTGGACCGATTTAAGCGAAGCGAATATGGTGCGGGCCGATTTAAGTTATAGCGATTTGGTAAAAGCAAATGTATCGCGGACAATTCTCTACGAAGCTAATTTAAGAGGGGCCGATATCAAGGGGATGCGTTTATTTTATGGTTCCCCAGAAAATGCTACCCCCCGCAGTCGCAGCGTTCCCCCCAATTATGACAGAGGAGAACACACGGGAGCAGTGGTAGAAAATGTCAATTTTACCGGGGTGAAAAACATGAGCGAGGAACAACGTCACTATTGTTGTCGTTGGTGTGGGGAAAAGTCCCGCGCAACCATTCCGGGGGGATGTGCTGATATTGCCAATCTTTTAGGTCGTTAACGAAGGCAGTCGGCAGTCCTGATGTCAAAGTTGGCACCGCCAAGCATGAGAATATTCTGATTGACGAATTGGCGTTATTTCAGCCTCTATTTTCAAGTCAGTGCCTCTCCTGATATGTATCCTATACTCAACGGATTTAGTATTACTTTCCACTTGATCACTCAATCCAAGCTTTTGGGGGGTAGAACCCCCCAAACCCCCCGTTGGGGGCGTGGCGCCGCCCCCAAACCCCCCGCGCATTAGTTTTTCGGTGAGATGCTTACACGCAGCTGCTAATACATTGGTAATAATTTCAGAGTCACTCCACTTGCAAGAGTGCCTCTCCTGATATGTAGCTTATACTCAACGGATTTAGTATGAATAATTAGGGTTTGCTGAATAAATCTAAAAACCTTGTTGGATAATATCTTTAGGCTTTTTTGAAATCAAAAAGTGGCAGCCCTTGGCGTGATCGGGGGGGAAATTTAGGCTCTTTTTCCCTGAAAATTAGGTAGTTGGCCGCCTCAAAACCAGTAAAACCCCACACCCCACCTGCCCCCCCGATGTCGGGGGGGTTGGGGGGCCACACCCTGCCCCCACGAAAAAGTTTTTCAGCAAACCCTAATTGTAGTTGTGCCACCTGCACGCAATCCCTTAACTCCTCACTCAATTGATAATTTTCCGCCCCAACGATCCTGGGGGATAAAAGTCCGCTCTAGATTAATTTTTGCCACGGGTTCTGTGAGGGTAAATTCTCCCGATTCGATCAGTGCTTTTAATTCTAAAGCGGCTTCCCGGGACAGGGAAATACTGGCCAAAGGAGCCACCCTAACACTTTTTCCCTCGATCATAATCCGACCGCTTTTTAGTTTAGCGTAGGTGATTAAACCAAAGGTAGGACGGACTCGCCGGGGAATGGAAAAATCCACCACTGGAGCGACAATTTCCTCATCTTTTACCGCACAATGTCGAACAATTTCCTCGTTTAAAATTGGAATCGGTACTGCTACCCCTAACATTAAAGAAGCCCCATAATTTTTGAAATAACAACCCCGCACCCAACGAGCATTCATTTGTTTAGCATCCCCAATTAAGGCTAAGGTAGAAGCCGGTCCAATAGGAGTGCGATTTTGTAGGCGTTTTTGCAGGGGAAAATGTTGGGTTCCTTCCCAGGCAATATAACCGATTCCTCCTCCCAAAAAAATGCGCGTACCGATGCCGATAGCCTCTAAATCGGGGTCATTTAACAGGGGAGAAATTGCCCCGGGGTTAGAATAAACCGCATTACCTAATCGCGGCTGTAGTGGTCCCAAATAAGTATATAAAGTCCGCTCTCCCCCATTGACTCCGACGATAAAATTCTGGTAGAGATTGCGAGGATTAAAAAGATAAAATTGATTGATAGTCTCCTTAGAAATAATCGTTTCAAAAGAAGCGCGAGGATAACAATCGGTGGCCTGGCCCACAGCGCGCAATGGCAGCGATTTTCCAGCGATTAAATCCTCAATAATATGTCCGCCACCCCTTTCGGGATTTTCTCCCTCTAAATTCTCATTTTTGGCCGCTATATCACTAATAGCACTGGCCCCTAAGTATAAATCCACCGCCCCAAAACCAGCATAAGCAGGAATCCCATCTAACCAACATTGACGAATTTTTATCGGCGGATCTGTCTGACCTAAATTAATAATTGCCCCCGAAGATTCCATCGGTTCAAAGGTTCCCGTACAAACCACATCTACTTGGGAAAAAACCTCCTTAATTCCCATCTCGTTAACACGGTTTTTTAATTCCTCTACTGTCCAGACTACAGCTGTTTTTTTAGCAATTTTGTCGTTGATTTCAGCGATTGTTCTCATGATAAGTAGCTGGTTATAATTAAATTGAAGATGGATCCCCCCTTAATCCCCCCTTAATCCCCCCTTAATAAGGGGGGCATCTGAAAGTTTTCAACACCTACCTACTT
>NZ_CAIP01000218.1 GCF_000297435.1 Microcystis sp. T1-4
CTGTTTGTTCTGCACCAACGGCTTCGATTGCCGCACTGACTAAAGTATTGATGTGCCAACCATAAATTCCCCGGGGGCTATCCGGTTCAATGACGGGAACAACTTGTCCTGAGAACAGGCGTACTGTCCGCCCAGTAATCCGTCCCGGAATACTGACACGCTCGATATATTCGGGGCTGTCTTCTGCTTGTACTTGTCCCGAAAGAAGTTCCTGTAAAGCGGCATAAACTTCGCGGGAAAAAGAGCCAAGGGGTTCAATGGCGTAAATTGGCGTAAGTTCCAGGTTCAGGGTCCAAATTAAGGATTTAGCCTCCGAGAGGTTGTCAGCCAGGTAATCCACCATCTGACGGGCATCGTAGGGATTAGAGGGAACTTCAATACCACCAATTACCGCTGTCGGCATCAGTTGTTTAAATGTGTCCCGACGGGCTTCGGAGCCGAAGTCATAGCCCAAGGTGCCAATGGCATAGACGATGCCACCAGCAGGTTCAGCAGCTTGGCTAGGGGTGACGGGTTTATTGGTAGTTTCGGGCATGGGTACTCCTTGAGAGGTGATGACAGGGTTGGGAATTGGGGCGACGGGGATTACCGGTGCGCTGGTTGCGGCACTCAGTTCGAGTTTTTGGCGTTCAGCCTCAGGGGTTTCGGGCGTACCACCGCAGCCACAGCCCGATGCTTCTACTGTTGCTTGGGTTTCCACAGATTCGGACATGGTTTCTCCTGTTAGTTGTTTAATTGCCCCAGAAATGTTCAACAATCCGGCTAAACATTTTGGTTCATTTTCACTGTCTGCATATTGGCAGGGGAGGGCGCTTTTTAGTATTGCCTCCCGGACAGCGTGAGGATTGGGGGTTTCTCCCCGCTGCACCTGCAAGCTGAGTAATAAGGCGGCTACTCCGGCCACAATGGGCGCGGCGAAGCTGGTCCCACTCAGTTGCACAGTCCCGCCCCCTGGTTTTGCCCCTAAGATGTTTTCTCCAGGAGCAAGGATGCCTTGGCTTTGGTAGGTTTCCCCCCAATTACTAAAGTCGAGGGGATGCCCTCTAGCATCAACCGCACCCACCGCGAGGACGGCGGGAAGGGCTGCTGGAACTTGGAGGCATTCACAGCCATCATTGCCAGCAGCGGCAACGAGAAGAATATTTCTCTCGTTACACATCTCGACGGCACGAATTAGCCAGTCTTCGGCTTCTCCCATATCAGTGAGGGCCCCGCCGCTAATATTAATCACTTTTGCCCCATTTTCGGCGGCTTGTTCAATCGCCCTCGCTAAATCGAGTTGGGAGAGTTTACGGTTATCCTCGGAGAAGACGGGTACGAGTAGGCCTCGACACTGGGGGGCAATACCTTGGATGTCGCTGTGGGGTTGTGCAAAGATGAGGCTGGCAATATGGGTTCCGTGGGTGGACATTTGCCCGGCGGTGGCTTGATGCTGGACGAGGGTGGGTAAACGGGTTAGGTCTGCCCCATTAAAGCAGGGATGGTCGGTATCAACTACACCATCGAGAATGGCGACGGTTATTTCTGCTGCGCCTTTGGTTTGTTTTTGTAGTTCTTTTAATCCCGGAATAGTTAAGACGTTCATCTTTTTTTAATTCTTGGGTTAACCGATAAAATTAATAATTAAATACATCACAAACCTTTAAGTTTAATTCTTTGAATCTGGGAGATTTTACTAGGTCATCATTGCTAAAATTACCAACCTGTGTGTAAGCATTTCCTCTTAATTCTAAGACTAAAATAGTTTGAGTTTGAGGATCAACTATCCAGTATTCAGGAATCCCACAAGCTTGATATTGGCTTCTTTTGGCGATGTAATCTCTCTCTCTTTGGATTTCCCCCGGACTAACCACTTCAATGACTAATAAGGGGGGTGCCATGGAAAGAAGAATCGTATTTCTCTGGGAGAGTAATTGAATATGTTCTTCTCGAATAATGGTTAGGTCAGGATAACGGTTTTTCGGTTCGCCTCTCACTTCTAATTCTAAACCATGTCCTCTGACTCTATCTGTTCCTAGCATCAAAGCAAAGACTAGAAAAAGACGATTAGCAATTTGAAAGTTAAGTCCTGATTCTGGTGGCATTTCTACCAATTCTCCGTTAAATAATTCATAAGATTCCTCTGAATTATCCTCATATTGTAGATATTCGGCAAAGGTTTGAAAGCGGGGTTTTGTGATTAACATAATTTCTTCATCTCTTTTTGTTGTTTAATTAATTTTTATGGCAACCAATCGCGATCCAGTAATTGTTCTAGTGAGTAAGGACATTGAGAGGGAAAAATCACAGTATTCGCTGTTTTGATTTTGACGAAACCTAACGCATCTTCATAAATATAGTTTAATTCTTCTTCTAAATAATTACGGAGATTAGCCGTCATTTTTCGCCTTAATTGAGTCCGAAAATTATAGATTTCTTCCTGCCAATTAATTGTATTATATTCTGTTTCTTTTGTCCAGTATTGCAGTAATAATAAATGGCGGATAACCTGTTCTAAAAGACTGGCTACCGCATTTTTCTTTTCTTTGCCCAAATCCTCTAATTCCTCGATTAAATGTTCTAAGTCTAGCTGTTGAAATTGATGATTTCTAAGCAAGCTAATGGTTTCTCCTAGCCATTGAGAGTCATCAAGCTCGTAGAGTTGTTTTAATTGATGAACACCTAGCATAATTGATTATCTCCGTCTTGATTTTGTTGAATTTAGATTACTCTAACTAGATTGATGTTTGAGCGTAGCTATTCCTAATTGCAAAACCTCTAAAACCTTGGCTAAATCACCGGCTAGTAAAGCATCCCTATCTAACCATAATCCAGGGAAGATCTGGGAACAAATTATCCCTTCTGAGTTCGGTTCAAGTTTAATATATTCTTCATTTGTTAATCTAAACCAATCAAATTCTCCATCTTCAACTCGCCAGACTAGATATTCTTGCACTTGGTTACGGCGATAAACATTGAGTTTTTGATGTAAGTCAAGGGAGACGGTACTCGCTGCAATTTCAACGATTAACTCTGGCGCACCTTCGACATAACCATCCTCACTAATCGTTGATTGTCCACCATTTTTAATTCTTAATAGTGCATCGGGTTGAGGTTCATTGTCAGTATCAAGACGTACCGTACAATTATCGCCTAATTGCAGATTGGGAGTAAAGGCTTTATAGACACTTAGCCAACCTATAATATCAGCATGGGGTTCACCATGGTTCTTAATTCTGAGAGGAGAAGCCATAATATAAACAATTCCTTCAATCAGTTCTGCCTTTTTCAGATTTGGCATAGCATTATATCTACGCTCAAATTCACGACGAGTAAGCTTATCCCCATTTTCTAGGCGTGGAATGGTTAATTGAGGAGAAATTGTTGTAGTTGCTATCATCTAGGGATTTCCTCTAAATAGTTGCGGAGATTGGTCGTCATCTCTCGCTTTAATTGAGTACGGAAGTTATAAATTTCTTCCTGCCAATTAATTGTATTATATTCTGTTTCTTTTGTCCAGTATTGTAGTAATAATAAATGGCGGATAACCTGTTCTAAAAGACTGGCTACCGCATTTTTCTTTTCTTTGCCCAAATCCTCTAATTCCTCGATTAAATGTTCTAAGCCTAGCTGTTGAAATTGATGATTTCTAAGCAAGCTAATGGTTTCTCCTAGCCATTGAGAGTCATCAAGCTCATAGAGTTGTTTTAATGCGTGAATACTTTGCATTATTGATGGTCTCCATTAGCAGTTTTGTAGTTTTAGCGACTATCATAAATTTCAAATTTCGCCTAAGAATATGCCCAGAAAACCTCGAAATCTTCAAGCTGGTTATTCCTACCACGTCACCACAGGCTGCAATAACCGAGAGTTCAAACTATCCAAGCGGGAATGCCGGGAGGTATTTCTTTATGCTATCAACAAGGCTTTAGATAAGCACAAGTTTAAGCTTTATGCTTTGTGTATCATGTCTAATCATGTTCATTATCTGATTGAACCTGCCCAACCAGAAGATTTACCGAAAATTATGCACTTTCTCAACTGGTACACGGCGATGTGATCCCCCCGCCTTCGGCTTCCCCCCTTATCAAGCTATCCCTTATAGGGATCTTTCTTAACAATTTTTGCAGTAAGCAATCCAACCCTTATCCTGACTTGATT
>NZ_CAIP01000217.1 GCF_000297435.1 Microcystis sp. T1-4
GGGCCAATCAGCAAGAGGATTTTTTCCCGGTGACGGCCTTGAATTTTCCTTGGACTTCCCCAATCCTAGGAATTCGGTTTGAGATGTTTGAAGAGGGTTTAGAGGTCTTTTATCCCAATGGGGAACGATTTAAAGACCCTGAAACCCTCTTTGAGGAGCGCAACCAAGCACAACAAGAGCGCAACCAAGCACAACAAGAGCGCAACCAAGCACAACAAGAACGCGACCAAGCACAACAAGAACGCGATCGCGCTTTTGCCCGATTACGGGAATTGGGCATTGATCCGACACAGTTGTGACTATAATTAATCTTCAGCGGAGATACCGTCATCTTCCACCACCGCTTCGGTGATAGGAGAGGGGGGAATTTCCGTTAAGGGAGATAAATCCGCAGGGGGGGCAACCACGCGATCAAGTTTTAGGGTTAAATAACGAATAACCTCATCACTTAAACCCATGGCCCGTTCCATGGGGGCGACTTGTTGCTGAACGACTTCGTGAGACTCAAGAAGAAGCTCTACAAAATATCAAAGAGGCCATTGACTTATGTTGAGAAGTTAGAAAAGAAAAAGACCTACCTTTGAAAATTACAAAATAGCAGGTTAGTCCTTGCTATTGCTCAACCCAACCCCTATTTTTATATAAGTAGGTAGGTGTTAAAAACTGTCAGATATCCCCCTTATTCAGGGAAGATTAAGGGGGGATAAATCCCAAAGTTCTCAACTCAATTGTCCTGTTTTGACTTCTTCCCTTGAGATAGTTTGCGCTGGCAGAAAGCACCCAATCCTAATACACCTAAGCCTAAAATTGTGCTAGGTTCAGGGGTTGAGGTAGATGGCGGAGGGGAGGAAATGACAAATTGACCGCTATTATCAGAAGAATTAATATCGTTGATACGAAACTGAAGAACAGTGCCATTAGCAATACCCGTAAAGCCTACATTTGTAAATATGCTGGATAAAGGCACACCAGATAATGATAAATTTGTTGGTGGATTGGCACTGCCTAAACCATTGGCTGCATTAGCTGAGAATAGAGGAAAAAATCCCAGTGTGCTATTACCAATAAGTAGAGAACCACTGGGTTGACCCGGACGTGTTGCCCCGGAACCCGCCGCGATAGTTTGTCCCACACTGAATCCTGGCTGTGTTGTTTGGGTAATAATACCCGCAGCATTCATAGCCAATGTTCCAGCCCAGATATCTACTGTTCCAGACACATTAACACTTAAGGTGTCTGACGGAAGAAAGTTTTGAGAAACCGTGAAAGTTGGCCCGGAAAAAACATTAGTCCCTAAAACAGTTGTGTTGGGAATAATTAGCTGAGCAGCTTGAACTGGTGATATTGCTAGAGTGCTAAAAGCAATGGCAGAGGAAGCGATAGCTATTTTTGATAAGCTATTCTTACCCCCCCCCCCGACAATCAATCAGTTTTGCTAATACCATAACTAAATGACTCCTAAAAAATGGCGTTGCGGTCGCCAGATTAGCATTTTTGTCTGTAGATGTCAAGCTCTTGCCGTTAAATTTATCAAATCTTAACAATACTCTAAGTTACTTATAAAAATAAAGGTATGTTAGCGACAGCGTAACACGCCCTACTTATCGCTCTCTTACTCAAAGGCAAAAGCACTATCTTCTTCATGAATCGGCAAAATTCAGTAAAATAGCAATAGACTAAATCAGAGAGAAAAAATTAGCTATGGCAACTACATCCGAAGACGTATGGCGACTCTTAGCCGAATTAGCGACTGCTCAAAAAGAAACCGACAAACAACTGAAGGAGACTGACCTACTATTGAAGGAAGTTAGTCAGCAACAGAAGAAAACTGACAAACAACTCAAAGAATTAGGTCAGCAAATTGGGGGACTCGGTGCCAAATTCGGCAGCTTTACCGAAGGACTTGCCCTTCCCTCAATGGAAACGATTCTCAGACAACGCTTTGGTATGGAAGTTGTTAGTCCTAGTGTGCGAGTCAGTAAAAATGGACAACACCTAGAAATTGATGTCCTTGCCTATACCAATGGTGAGCTAAATACTGCTTATATCGTCGAGGTTAAAAGTCATGCTAGAGAGGAGTCTATTTCACAATTAAAAAGTATTTTGCAACGGTTTCGCCGCTTTTTCCCTGAACACAAAGATAAAAAACTCTATGGCATATTAGCGGCGGTTCATGTATCATCAGAATTACGCGAAAAAATTCTGCAAGAAGGGTTTTATGTGGCTCGGATTCATGACCAAGTATTTGAATTGGATATTCCCGATAATTTTCAACCTCGACTTTATTAAAAATTTAGATATAATACTAAATCCTGTTATTAAATGATTATTTATTCTCCCCTTTGACTTTTGCCTTTTGCATGAGTGCCTCTCCTGATATGTAGCCCATACTCAACGGATTTAGTACAAGGCAAAGCCGTCCTAAAAGGACGGGGTTTTAAACCCAGGATTTGCGGTGATACAATAAAGTTAGGCAAAAATGCGATCGCAAGAGATAAAGCATGGTTCAAGCACCCATCGAACCCCAACTTTTCTATCCTGACTCCGACGGTAAACCTATGGCCGACAACACAGTTCAATATCGCTGGATTGTTCGCTTGGTTGCCAATCTCAGGTATTTATTTAAAGGGCAAACCGTCTTTGTTGCTGGAGATTTGCTCTGGTATCCCCAGCAGGTAACTGTACCCCCC
>NZ_CAIP01000216.1 GCF_000297435.1 Microcystis sp. T1-4
GTCGGGGTATTCAATATCTGGATCAATAGCTGGTGTAAAGGTCATAATTTCTGCTCTGAGGTTATTTGTCTGAAAATTAAATTCTAGCAGTGAGGTTATCTTTCCCCTGTAGTCCCAAAATAACATCGCCAATAACGTTGATCAAAATGTTTGTGTACTTTTGTTAAAAAGAAAAAGTTTTCTTGACAAAAAGAACAACTTGTGCTGCAGGATAAATCTCTAACTTGGCAACAATTACCCGCACTAGAAGCTGATCGAAGATAGCGATCGAGGGTTATAATCGAGCCATTACCCCGCGCTCCCAGTCGGGAAGATAAATCTATGATGACCGCTCTCTACGAGGAAGATTTTGTTCTCTGGACAGAAAAAACCGCCGAACTGTTAAAGCGAAAAGAGTTTGACCTGGTGGACTGGGAAAACCTGATCGAAGAGGTGGAGTGCATGGGAAAAAGTGACAGACGGGCTGTAGAGAGTTTGTTAACTCAATTATTAATCCATCTCCTGAAACTATCCTATTGGGAATCGGAAAAAGAACGGAATGCCCGTCATTGGCTCGAAGAAATCGCCAATTTTAGGGTTCAATTGGAAAGAAAGGTAGATAGTCCGACTCTCACCAATCACCTGCGGGATACTTTCGAGACAGCCTACTCCGATGCCAGAAAAACCCTGATCAGAGCTAGAATCGTCGATAAAAATGCGATTCCCCTAGAGTCTATATTCACTCTCCAACAGGTATTAGACGGGGATTGGTTCCCCATCGATATCGAACCTTTTTTGGAAACCCGTCTATAAATTGCAGCCATCTCACCGCCAAAAGATTAGGATTATCAGCGAATATAACCGAATATGAACGATATCGAGCAACTCCGCCGCCAACTCATCGAACGCTACCAACAATTATCGGCACTCGATCAGGTGATCGTCCGTCTTTTTTCCCTAATCTATGAACCGATCGCCCGCAGCACTTTTCTAGACTGTTTAAATCAAGCCCATTACCGCGACGAGAACAACCGGCGATTTAACGGCCAAACCCTGAAATCCCATTTAGATCGCCTCCTAGAAGCGGAAGTAATCATCCAGGACAAAGGCTATGGGCCGCGCTGTCATCCCCTCCTCGTCGAGATTGCCAGCCGTGATAGCGTTAGCAAGGGGGAATTCAAGCGTTTTGCCGAGATCATCAAGGACAAACTGCCGCAACCCCGAACTCGTTGGGATGAAAGCCTAGTTTTTCAGGGAAAAGAGCAATTAATCCGAGAAATCCGTCTGGCCATCTATCGTCAGGATTTCGACTCGATCGAACAACAAATCGCCGATTATCAGAAAACCAGCTATTCTTCCTCAAAAATCAGCCTGGAAGACCTTCTGGTTCTCATCTACGATAACCCCTTCGATGGGGATTGGTTACGGACGCAACCGACCAAATTTCAAGCCCTAGCACTAAATAGCATTCTTGTCAAGGCTTTTGAAAAAATAACTCGCGCCGATGGAGCTTTTTCCCTCCTAGAAGAACTCTGTCAAGACCAGACCAGTGTTTCCGAAGGCCATTTGTGGCTCGAACAGGCAATCATCCGAGGACAAAGCGATAAAGTGCGTCGGTATCTCGATCGCCCCTTCCCGGAAAGCCAAGCAGCAGAAATCGGAGCGCTCCGGGGTTGGATTGCCTTTCTAGAGGGGAAAAACAGCAAAGCGATCCAAGAATACACCCTCGCCCTTAAAGCCCTAAAAAAAGCTAAAGGAAAACAAAAAATCTATTTTTCTTCAATTAGCGGCTTCTCCTTTATTTTCGCCCTCCTCAAAGAAGGAACCCCCGAACGTCTCGCCGAAGCCGCCAGCTATACCAATTGGGTGACGCGTCAAAACGATCATCCTTTCAGTCCTATCTATGCCCGTCTGGAAAAAATCATCGCTGCCCGTCAGGGAGATATGCAGGCCAAAGACGCAATCATCGACGCGACGATCAATCCCTACCAAATGGGCCAGGGTCTAGAGACTCTTCTCTATAGTATCTGTCTCTACTGGATGAGTAGCGACATCGCTAAAAAACATCTGCCCCGCCTACTCTTGCCCCTCTACAAAGATGCCAAGGCGGCTGGCTACCATTGGTTAGCCCTGGAAACCGGGGCCCTACTGTCCCGACTCGATCGAGCGCCGGAAGCGGAGGTGGTTATAAACTGGCATCTCCCTTCCCCCCTGGTGGATGCGATCGAACCCCAAGAAGCTTGGCAACTGTGCCTGAATGCCTTGACTAATCTGTGCGCGCCAACACCAACCCCGGGTAAATCTAACCCCGTCGTCCGCCTTGCTTGGTTTATCACTATCCATTCCGAGGATTATTTCCTGCAAGCAAAAGAACAAAAACTCGACGCGCGGGGTAATTGGAGTCGTGGCCGTCCCGTCTCCCTGAAACGTCTGCGAAAAACTGGGGAAATTGACTATTTAACCCCGCAAGACCTGAAAATTTGCGCCCATATCTTCGTGGAATCCAGTTACTATGGCCAGAACGAGTATCACTTTGAGCGCCGGGCCATTATCGAACTGATCGGTCATCCCCTGGTGTTTTGGGAAGATTCCCCCGGAACGCGGGTAGAAATCGTCGCCGGGGAACCGGAATTGCGAGTAAGAAAGGAAAAATCGGGTAAATTAATCCTCTCTTTACTACCCGATCTCAGCGATCGCCAAGAAGTGCTGATTTGGAAAGAAACCCCCACTCGCATTAAGGTAATCGAAGTCAAGCCAGAACACCGAAGCATCGCCGACATTATCGGCAAAAGCAACCGCCTAGAAGTCCCCGACAAGGGCCGGGAAAAAGTCCTGGCCGCGATCAATTCCCTCTCCGGGATAGTGACAGTACATTCCGATATCGGCGGAGGAAAAGCAGCCCGGTCAGTGGCGGCCGATAGTCAACCCCGGATTCATCTCTTACCGGCTGGGGAGGGTCTAAAAGTGGCGGTTCTCAGCCGTCCTTTTGGGGCAGCCGGTCCCTATTTCCAGCCTGGAAAAGGGGGCGAAACAGTGATCGCCGAGATCGAGGGGGAACGGCTGCAAACAACTAGGGATTTAGCCCTGGAGAAAAAACTGGCCCAAACAGCGATCGATTCTTGTCCGATCCTGATCAGTTTTGAGGAAGAAGATGGGGAATGGCGGCTAGAAAATCCAGAGGATTGTCTAGATCTACTGCTGGAATTGCGGGAATTAAGCGATAGTGTCCTCGTGGAATGGCCGGAAGGGGAAAAATGGCGGGTGTCGCGTCAGGTGCGATTACAGGACCTACACCTAAATATCCACAGTCAACGGGATTGGTTTGCGGTCAGTGGTGAACTGCACCTAGAGGAGAAATCAGTCCTGAGTATGCAGGAGTTGATGAAATTGCTAGAGGGATCGCCGGGGCGGTTTATTCCCCTCGGAGATGGTCAATTTCTCGCCCTAACCGAGGCATTTCGGGAACGGTTACAGGAAATGCGCGCTTTCTCGGAAAAGTCCGGCGACGGTTTGCGGTTTCATCCCTTCGCTGCCCCGATTCTCTCGGAACTCAGCGAGGAAGTGGGACAACTCAAGGCCGATAAACGTTGGCGCGATAATTTACAACGCTTTCAGGAGAGTCAGGATTTTACCCCAGAAGTCCCCTCAACTCTACAGGCAGAATTGCGCGACTATCAACTGGAAGGCTTTCGCTGGTTAGCTAGGCTGGCCCAGTGGGGGGCCGGGGCCTGTTTGGCCGATGATATGGGATTAGGGAAAACTTTACAGGCCCTGGCAGTGATCCTTACCCGCGCCTCGGAGGGACCGACTTTAGCGATCGCTCCTACTTCAGTATGTTTGAACTGGATTAGTGAGGCGGAAAGGTTCGCACCTACCTTAAATATCATCCAATTGGGAACAGGCGATCGGCAAGCACTACTCGATCGACTGCAACCTTTTGATCTGTTGGTCTGTAGCTATGGGTTATTACAGCAGGAAGAAGTGGCCACCATGTTGGCCGGGGTAGAATGGCGGACAATCGTTCTCGATGAGGCCCAAGCGATTAAGAATTTCTCCACCAAGCGATCGAAAGCGGCGATGAATCTGCGGGGGGATTTTAAACTAATCACCACAGGAACACCGATCGAGAATCATTTAGGGGAATTATGGAATCTTTTCCGTTTTATTAACCCCGGATTGTTGGGATCCTTGGAAAGTTTTGATCGCCGTTTCGCCACCCCGATCGAAAAATACGGCGATAAAACCGCTCGCGAACAGTTAAAAAAACTGGTGCGGCCTTTCCTTCTCCGGCGCACCAAAAACCAAGTTCTGGCGGAATTACCGCCCCGTACCGAGATTTTAGTCCCGATCGAGTTAAGCGTCGAGGAGAAGGCGTTTTACGAGGCCTTACGGCGGCGCGCTTTGGAGAAATTAAGCGAGAGTGACAGTACCGCCGGGGCAAAACATCTCCAGGTACTGGCAGAGATCATGAAATTACGCCGGGCCTGCTGTCACCCGCAGTTAGTGGCTCCAGATTTGGATTTAGCCGGCTCGAAATTGTCCCGTTTCGGGGAAATTCTGGATGATTTATTGGATAATCAGCATAAAGCGTTGGTATTTAGTCAATTTGTCGATCATTTAGCGATTGTCCGCAGTTATCTCGAGCAACGGCAGATAAAATATCAATACCTCGATGGTAGTACCCCAGCCAGCGATCGGCAGAAACAGGTGAAAGCGTTTCAAGCGGGGGAAGGGGACGTATTTTTAATTAGTTTAAAAGCTGGGGGGACAGGATTAAATCTCACCGCGGCCGATTATGTTATCCATCTTGATCCCTGGTGGAATCCCGCAGTGGAGGATCAGGCCTCCGATCGCGCCCACCGCATCGGCCAAAAACGTCCGGTGACGATTTATCGCTTAGTGGCCAAGGATACGATCGAGGAAAAAATCGTCGATCTGCACCACCATAAACGCGATCTCGCCGATAGTTTATTGGAGGGAACCGACGCCAGCGGCAAGCTATCCACTGACGAATTATTGCGCTTAATGGCCGAGGGATAGTAGGACCGCACGGGAGAGGGGAAAGGCGGTTTCACACCAAATCCGTTTTTAATAGTGTGATTAACTGCCAAGTTATCAATTGTTTCTCCCTGCTACCCACTCTCTGCTCTTTTATACTTTTTAAACAGGATTTGGTATTATATAAGCATTTTTTATCAATACACCATTAATACTTGAGAAGATTTCAATTTACATTTGGCAATATTTATTTTTTCTCAAGAATTAATTGAGAATTATTTTTATTTATCGACGAGATAGCAATAGTTACAGCGATTCTGGTATAATTTTACTCTATGCAATGATGGGTTTTTCTGTGCTTTTTGTGTTTTTAGCTGTTGAGCCATCCTGGAAACCCTCTCTCAATCCCCACTGCCTACTTAAACAATATTAGTGACCTTCTCTCTTTCTCCCCTTTTTAGCCCAGAGCGTTGATCAAAATGTTTGTGTACTTTTGTTAAAAAGGAAAAGTTTTTTTGACAAAAAGAACAACTTGTGCTGCAGGATAAATCTCTAACTTGGCAAAAATTCCCCGCACTAGAAGCGGATCGAGGATAGCGATCGAGGGTTATAATCGAGCCATTACCCTGCGCTCCCGGTCGGGAAGATAAATCTATGATGACCGCTCTCTACGAGGAAGATTTTGTTCTCTGGACGGAAAAAACCGCCGAACTGTTAAAGCGAAAAGAGTTTGACAGGGTGGACTGGGAAAACCTGATCGAAGAGGTGGAGTGCATGGGAAAAAGCGAGAGACAGGCAATAACGAGTTTATTAACTGTTTTAATTGAACATCTGCTAAAACTATCCTATTGGGAATCGGAAAAAGAACAGAATGCCCGTCACTGGATAGTGGAGATCGCCGCTTTCCGAGCGCAATTAGAACAAAAAATAGATAGTGCCACCCTCGCCAACCACGCCCGCGATTCTTTGGAAAAAGCCTATTTAACCGCCAGAAAATCCCTGATTAATGCGCGGATAGTCGATAAAAATGCGATTCCCCTAGAGTCTATATTCACTCTCGAACAAGTATTAGACGGGGATTGGTTCCCCATCGATATCGAACCTTTTCTGGAAACCCACCCATAAAAAATTTTCGCTATTTTATCCAAATTCAACTAACTTTATCTACCCTAGAGATAGAGACTTTTCCTAGTAATTAGCATCCTTGGGATAACTACCTGAGATCGATCAAAATGGGATTTAATAAGAATAAGGCCGCATGATTAGCCATTGCTTCTGATAAATAAATCTTTTTATATTTAATAATCCCCGTTTCCAGAAAAGAATCCCTTAACATGGCTTTTGTCCCACTATTAAAATCCGCTTCGTAAAAAACTTCTTTAATTCCCGAAGAAATAATTAGTTTTAAACAGGAAATACAGGGTTCTAAAGTAACGTAAATACTAGCGCCTTGGGTAGAAATACCGTGTTTGGCCGCTTGAGCGATCGCATTAGCTTCGGCATGAATTGCCCGAGAGGGAATTTCTCCGGATTCTCGACAGGTTCCCAAACCGGGATAACAAAAACCCTGGGCAGTACAATGAACCGTTCCCGATGGAGAACCATTGTACCCCGTAGCTAAAACCTGCCGATCTTTGACAATTACCGCACCGACGGGAAAAGCTAAACAGGTAGATCTGGTGGCGGCTAATTTAGCGATCATTAAAAAATATTCGTCCCAAGTCGGTCTTTTTTCTTCAGAGTTGATCACGGTTTCATACCAAGCTAGAAAAAGCGAAAAAGAGGGGGTTATCTCTGATAGCTTATCATTAGATAACCTCTAAAAGTTAGGAACGGGATCAGGTTAATAACGCCAATTCAAAAATGAAACGCATCAACCTCAAAAGTTGACAAAGAAAGGCTCATCAGGTAGTGTCTGATCAATACAAAAACAAATCAGACCTAAAAACGAAGCCCTCAACATCTTAACATAGAACAAAGAAACCCGCTCTACCAACTTAGTCAAGAGGGAAATTTATCTCAACGGCAAATGGATCTCTGGCTCGGATGTCATCAAAGCACGATATCACGGGAATTAATACTAAATCCGTTGAGTATAAGCTACATATCAGGACAGGCAAAAGGCAAAAGGCTTCGGCCGTGAGACTTCGGCGTGAGCTTTTGTCGAACGCTCAGCCGAGCCGTGGAGGAAAAAGTAAACGTGGACGGATTCCTAGTCCTGTGGATATCTGCGAGCGACCAGCAATTGCTGACCAGAAAACCGCAATCGTTCATTGGGAAAGTGACACAATGATTGGAGGAAATCATCTAGGAGTTCTCGTTGCATATATAGACAAAGCCTCGAAATTTCTAGTAGCAGGATTGGTCAAAAACAAAACCGCATCGGAAATCAACCCTTGTCACCGAAAAACTTTTCCCAGAGATTCCCCCTGACCAAAGAAAAACCTTTACTTGTGACAAGGTCAAAGAATTTTATGGACATCAAGAGTTGAGCCAGACACTAGGCTCAGATTTTTATTTTGCTACTCCTTATCATTCTTGGGAAAGGGGATTAAACGAGCCTAATAATAGACCATTAAGACAATTTTCCCAAGGGAACGCATTAGAAAATCCTTAAACCAGAGCAGATAAAAAGAGCCGTAAACTTAATTAATAATCGTCCTCGAAAATGTCTTGACTATCCTACCCCGAATGAGGTATTCTGTGAAGGTAGATCAGACAGTGATGCAATTCAGACTTGAATTGGCGGATTGTATAATATGAATTCTCCTGCACCTGCGCCGAACCCCTTTCAAGTGGTTTTAGAGCGTTACCAGAATGCTCTAAATTATTTAGATACTTCTCATAATAAATCTCTGAAAAAAGCACAGGCTTTAAAAATTATTGCCGCCAGAGATGCTCTTCATAAACAAATGGAAGCTGAGGCGGAAATTTCCGTTGATATGTCGTCAAAATTAATCGAACAAGATAATAGATTAAAACAGAAAAGTTACAAAATTACTCAAGTTCTTGACTTAGCTGAATATCGGGAGACTTTACCTATGTCTGCTCAGGCTTGGTGGTGGCATTTAGAAAGTAGGGAATCTCTGCATCCTTGCAATCGCTTTGATTGGCTATTGAGAAGCGGTAAACTGGTTTTATTAGGGGTTAATTTTACATTAATCGGAACGATTGCTACTCGGTTTCTTAGTGGTGGTTCAGGTTTGCTAGAAATAGGAGGTGTTATTTTTTCGACTTTCATTTCTTTATTACAAACTGAAAATGCTCTCACACGGACGCGCCAGAAGGGTTTTGTTAAGTTAATGAAATTGCTTGGGATTGCTGAACATTGGTATGAAGAAATACAGTTTTCTGTAACAGTAATAGTCTTTGCTATTCTCTTGGGAATTTATCTAAATTTCTCTTGGTTTTCTGAGTTTTATAAGCAAGAAGGCAACCGTTTACAATCTCCTCCGCCAGCAAGTCAAGAATTTCCTAATTTAGCTTCAGCCGAAGAGAAGTATTTAAAAGCGATTGAGTTAGATCCAGATAATCTAGATGCTCATTATAAGTTGGCAACACTTTATGAAGAGTTACAGGATTTGACTAATGGGAAGAAACACTATTTAATTGCGGCAAAAGGTGGTTTTATAGATGCTTATAATAATCTCGCTTATTGGTATCTGCGCGATAATAAGAATGCAGAAGCAGTAGAGTTACTGGAAAAAGCTAAGAGATTATTAGCAGAAAAAGATGAAAAACTAGACCAATTTACTGAAGAGGAGAAACGCAATTTAGCAGTACAAAAATATAGTATTTATAAAAATCTAGGCTGGGCCAGATTTAAGCAAAATCGCAGTGAAGATGCAGTTCCTAATCTTTTAGTTGCTATTGGTATCGCTGAAAATCCAGCTTATCAGAAATTTATCCGCAATCCCGGTGCTGCTTTTTGTATTTATGCTCAACTTTTAGAAAAAGAAGACAAGAAATTATCTCAGGAAAATTGGCGTAAATGTCTTAATTTAGCTCAAGGGAGGGAAATTAATACAGAGGAAGAACAATGGTTATATGAAGCGAGAAAAAAATTAAAGTGAAGTAAAGTTTAGTGACTATTCTCTGAGTAATGCGCTAAATCCTTCTTGCTGAAAATGCTTATCAAAGGTTAATATTTCAGAGATTTCCAGTTGTCTCATAATCTGCATGGAAGCACAATCAGTTAAACTGTATCCTTTATCTAATCGTCTTTGGTAAAAATCAAAAGCTTGCTGAAATTGTTCACTGGTTTGGGGAATGATTATGGTTTTGCTGTCATTGCGTAAATCATGAGTTAGACGAATAGCTGATTTACGCAAAAATTCCCCTCTACTGCATAAAGCATTGAGTAATTCTGTCAGAACCATTTCACTGGTAACACCTCTAAAGTTACCCAGTCTTGCTACCATACTTATAGCAAGTCTATGAGCATTATCTCCTCTATCAGCTAACGCTTTTAAATAGAAGGTATCTAAGAAAATTTTTCTCATTCTTCCTCATCTTCTCTCGGTGCGCCGTACATATAATGTTCCGCGTTACGCGCAAAGTCTCTGGGAAAGTGTTTTCGCCATTCTGATTGGGGAACAACGTTACCAATCTCAACAATTCTTTGCCAAAAAGGTTTTTTGCGAAATTCTGGGTCATTTTCTAGTGCATCCCATTTAGCATCGAGTTCTTCCATTGATAACTCAGGCTCTTCGGATCTGTTAGAGGTTGAATGATTGTTTAAGTTAGTCATGATTAAAGGTTCCTTTTAGATTAAAGAGAATAAGTTAATGATAACCTAAATTATCTGGTCAGGTAAATGTTTTGCGAAAATTTGTTTCATTCTTCCTCATCTTCTCTCGGTGCGCCGTACATATAATGTTCAAAATTACGCGCAAAGTCTGTAGGTAAGTGTTTTCGCCATTCTGATTGGGGAACAACTTTACCAATCTCAACAATTTTTTGCCAAAAAGGTTTTGCTAAAAATTCTGGGTCATTTTCTAGTGCATCCCATTTAGCATCGAGTTCTTCCATTGATAACTCAGGCTCTTCGGATGTGTTAGAGGTTGAATGATTGTTTAAGTTAGTCATGATTAAAGGTTCCTTAGTGATAATAGGTTACTTTTATCATAGCATTTTCGAGTTGGAGCGAGGTACGGAGATTATCGAGGGTAATTAACCACAGAGACACAAAGAACACAGAGATTATTCACCGATGTTATAATTTATAATGATGATGGCAAGAGAGCCGAATGTTTAACTGAAAGCTTGACATTATTTTATGTACAGACTATATTATATTTATGGAATAGAATATTATATTTGATCCAGATTTTAGGTTCTGGTTTTATCAACAAGAACAGGGACTTCAAAATGAAGTATTTGCTGTTTTAACTGTATTGATGAAACTTGGACCAGCACTGGGGAGACCACGAGTTGATACCATTGAAGGAGCTTCTTTTAAGAATATGAAAGAGCTTCGTATTCAGTATAAAGGTGAACCTTGGCGTGTTTTATTTGCCTTTGATCCTCATCGACAAGCAATTTTACTTGTTGGGGGGAACAAGTCAGGTAACAAAAGATGGTACAAAGAAAATATTCCTATAGCAGATCAACGTTATCAAAAATATCTGGAAAAACTTAAGGAAGAAAAGTCATGAAAGAATATACCAACTTCTCGGAAGAATTTAATAAACTTTGTGGAGAACGACAAGCAATTATTAAAGCAAGAGCTTCCCAAATTTATCTGGAGGAACTTACGCTTAAGTATTTGCAGGAAAAACTAGGTTTATCTTTATCAGAATTGGCAGAGCATCTTGAAGTACAGCAATCAATAGTACCTAAACTTAAACAAGAGCAAAATCTAGAGCTAAATACACTGCGCGAAGTAGTTAACGCCTTAGGTGGAATTGTCAAAATTCCCAACAAAGAACCTATAATTATTGGTGACTATTCAGAAACGAAGTGTAATTAACCACAGAGACACAGAGGACAGGGAGATTATTTGCCAATGTTATAATTTGTACTCAATAATAAAGGTGTTCGCTTTTGGAACACAATATTTAAGATGGAATTAACGGGAAGACTCCATGAAAGCTATAAAGCAAAAATCTTAAATTGGTAAAAGTCTAATCCGAAAAATACGATCTGTTACTGACACAATTGCTCCCGTCTTTAATGCTTTTGTACAATCTCGTAAAACTATAGTTAAACGCTGATTAATTAGATTGTAGTTTTCATTGCCTAAACCGAATAGGATGACACTTAGTAAATTATCACCACTAATAGCGAGAAGTTGAGAAAAATCTAGATCTACAGTTAAAATTATCCGCTTTTCTCTTTTTGCTTTGGCAAGAATTTCCTGATCAGATAAAGTTTGTAAGCCTTCATCTCGAAGATGAACGACATCATAACCTTGTTCTCTTAACCATGAGACTGTACGCAGAGAAAT
>NZ_CAIP01000215.1 GCF_000297435.1 Microcystis sp. T1-4
CAGCAATTCTCATTTTGAAAACAAAAGAAGATAAAGTTCTCTATGTGAACAAGAGAACTTCTGTCTAATTATCATTTTTTTTCAAGATAATCATCATAATTAGCTTCAAGAGACAGTTTTAAAATATCTGCCCATAAAAAACTTATCTCAACTCATAAATTTAGCTGAAATTCTGACCTAATTTCTGGTTTTTTCAATGAATAAAATAATCTTTCCTTCTCTCGAAAAATTGACATTTTTAACTAGAATTTATTTTTTTGAGCGGGACATATTCGGTAAGAATAAACAAGAAAAACTCTGACCAATTCTTAAACCAAAAATATTTTAATAAAGTACGAATATCATTAAAAAAACTGGTGCGAGTAACTAATAACTCACGAATCTTTTGATAAGTATGATTAACTAAATCTAAAACGGTATGAAATAAAAAAGCTAGTAAATTTAAAGACAACAAGAACTCGCATAAATGACTTTGACCATGACCAAAATTATGTTCTAAATTATAACCGTGATTTTTAAGAACGTTATTTCCTTCATTCTCAACTTTCCATCTGCTGCGTCCAGCTTTGACAATTTTTTCAACATTATTTTCAGTAATTTCATGATTGGTAATCCAATTATTTTGATAGATAATTTTCTGTGTTTTTTCATTAATGACCGTGACTTCACACCAATTAACTTCGAGACTTGACTCGACCTCTCTCAGAGGAACTCTAGAAACATAACGATAACGATAAATGAGATTCTTTCCTCCATCCCATTGTTTCTTTTCTACGGCTTTAACTTCTCCACTTTTTTCTAAAAATTCTAGCCATTCATATAAGGTTTTATGAGAAGTTTCAAGACAAACAAAAATAAAATTATAACCTTGTTTTAGAGCTAACTCACAGATAGGTTGGCGAGAGTATAAGTCATCTCCTAACAGGGTTACAGGATAACCATACTTCTTTTGATGATTCTTATCTAACCATCTTTTAACAGCCGCATTTTCACAATCTTGTTTTTGCTGCCCATCTTGTTTTTTAATAAATTCTGGTTCTAAATTAATCACTTGTTTTTGCTCAGGAGAAACCACAATTGGCGTGACGCAACCATGAAAATAAGTTGTCGTTCCATTACGAGGATTGCGGCAATTACAATGGGGACAACTAATTTTCTTTGAAGAAAAATATTCCGTACCATCTAAAGCTATTAAAATTTCCTCATCTAAGTAGAAAAATTTTTTAATAACTCCCTGTTTTTTTAACCATTGATAGACTTGTTGAAAAGAGCCAAATATTGTGGCAGCTGGGATAGGATCTAACAGGTTTCTGATTTGATGATCACAAGGTATTTTTTTGATACCAAATAAACTTGAAGCATTATCTTTTCCCTTACTACTTTTCATCAAACGTTGATGCTCTAAAAAAGAAGGTGACTGAGTAAAAAAAACCGAAAAAGCCGCCTTAACTGCATCTTCTACCTGATATTTGGTATTGTTTCCTGGTTTTCTGTCATCGGGTAAGTCATGTAATTCTTGAACTAAAAATTGTATTAATTCAGGAATTTCTAAAGTCACAGCCTTTTTCGTCATCGCAGAACAGTTTGATTAATTAATATTTCCAACTTAATAATTTTACCTCAACAGACAACAATCATCAATTTTTATTTGGTTCTCTTTCTGATGTAGAGAACTTTTGTTCTAGATTTCTCCCATCTTTCAAATATTTTGAGTATAAATACTCTATATACTCACTTCTCTGCGATGCAGTCGCACTCGCGGGAGCGCATTTTGTA
>NZ_CAIP01000214.1 GCF_000297435.1 Microcystis sp. T1-4
GACCCAATCAGCAAGAGGATTTTTTCCCAGTAACGGCCTTGAATTTTCCTTGGACTTCCCCAATCCTAGGGATTCGGTTTGAGATGTTTGAAGAGGGTTTAGAGGTCTTTTATCCGGATGGGGAACGATTTAAAGACCCTGAAACCCTCTTTGAGGAGCGCAACCAAGCACAACAAGAACGCAACCAAGCACAACAAGAACGCGACCGCGCTTTTGCCCGATTACGGGAATTGGGCATTGACCCGACACAGTTGTGACTATAATTAATCTTCAGCGGAGATACCGTCATCTTCCACCACTGCTTCGGTGATAGGAGAGGGGGGAATTTCCGTTAGGGGAGATAAATCGGCCGGGGGGGCCACCACGCGATCGAGTTTTAGGGTTAAATAACGAATAACCTCATCACTTAAACGCATGGCCCGTTCCATGGGGGCGACTTGTTTGCCGCTGGCCTGATAATTCATCTGCACATAGACACCATCATTGAGTTTTTTGATGGGATAGGCCAGGCGTTTTTTACCCCACACCTTAACCTCAATGTCTGTGGCGCTGTGTTCGCTAATCAGAGTCCGATAACGTTCCACTTGTTGCTGAACGACTTCTTCCCCTAAATCGGGACGGAGAATGTAAAGAGTTTCGTAGTTATTGCTCATCTCAGAATCCTTATGGACTAGAAGGCTTCTTTGTCAAGGCCAGAGGTTAATTGATTTTAATAACTCTCTAGCTTTTAATAAAGAAGCAAGGATATATGATCATACTACTATCCGAGAGTCGATCGCTAGTCATTCCCAGAAAAATATGGCGCAACGCTATGTACGAGTGAAACATCGTCAAGGACAAATCTTCTACGGACTGTTACAGCTAAACCGTAGCGTTGCTGTCTTTGATGCCCCTCCCTGGCAAGGAGGGCAACTAACCAAAATAGAATTAGAACCTGATAGCTACCAACTATTAGCCCCCTGTTTCCCGTCGAAAATTATTGCTGTGGGCAAAAATTACCGCGCCCACGCCGCCGAGATGGGAACACCTGTACCGGAAGAACCGCTTTTATTTCTCAAGCCACCGACGACAATTATCGCCGATGGTGAAACAATTTTTTATCCGCCCCAATCGGAAAGAGTAGATTATGAGGGAGAATTAGCATTAATTATCGGAGAAACCGCCAAAAACTGCACCACAGCCCAGGCCAGAAGCAAAATCTGGGGTTATACCATTGCTAATGATGTCACCGCTAGGGATTTACAGAAAAAAGATAGCCAATGGACGCGGGCGAAAGGATTTGATAGTTTTTGTCCCCTCGGCCCCTGGATTGTCCGGGAATTGAGTATCGGGGCGCAATTAACCACTTTTCTCAATGATGGCAGCGAACCCAAACAAAGCAGTTATCTCAGTGATATGGTCTTTCCCCCCGATGTCTTGGTGGCTTATATCTCCCAAGTGATGACCCTGCTGCCGGGGGATGTGATTTTAACGGGAACTCCCGAAGGAATCGGACCGATGCAGGTGGGGGATAAGGTTCGGGTGGAAATAGAAGGCATCGGGGTTTTGGAAAATAGCGTCATGGCAGCAGAAATCAATTAACGATAATTAACAATCCTAGCGAATACGGCGGGGTCTAGACTCGCCCCACCGACTAAAGCCCCGTTTATCTGCGATTGAGCCATAATTTCATCGATATTATCGGGTTTTACCGAACCACCGTACTGAATGGTTACTTCGGGATTGTCTAATTGTTGCCGAATCAAACCGATAACGCGGTTAGCTTCCTCGCTTTCGCAGGTTTCCCCCGTCCCAATCGCCCAGATGGGTTCGTAGGCGATAACGAGGTTTTTTTGGTCAACATTGACTAAACCCCCTTGAATTTGCTTGATAATTACCTTTTCCGTTTCTCCGGCATCTCTTTGGGCTTTACTTTCTCCCACGCAGATAATCGGGATTAAACCTTGTTTTTGGGCAGATATGACCCTTAAATTGACGGTTTCATCGGTTTCGCCGAAATATTGCCGGCGTTCACTGTGACCGATAACCACATAGTGAACCCCGATTTCGGTTAACATATCCGCCGAGATTTCGCCCGTATAAGCCCCCGATTTTTCCCAGTGGACATTTTGCGCCCCCAAGCGAATACGACCACCGTGGAGGGTTTTAGAGAGGACAGCTAAAGCTGTAAAAGGGGCGCAAAGAACTACTTCTCGGTCGTCGGGGGTTTCATCTAGATGGGATTTAAAATCTTGCAAAAACTCCAAAGCTTCTCTCTGGGTTTTGTGCATTTTCCAGTTACCTGCAATAACAACTTTCGGCACAGCTTAATTAATTTAGTAGATTTGATAATTTATGGTACATTTTACTCTAAGCCTTTTTGTTACCCTAAGCAAGATCAGCGATAATCGCTGTTTGTCGTGAACAGATTTCTTGAGTAGTTTTACCTCTACCTAGGGTTTGCTGAATAAATCTAAAAACTTTGTTTGATAAGGCTTTTAGACTTTTTTGACCTCAAAAAGTGCCTACCATTGGAGGGATCGGGGGTAAAATTCCTGGACTTTTTCCCTGAAAATTAGGTAACTGACCACCTCAAAATCGGTAAAACCCTACACCCTACACCCCACACCCCACACCCTGCCCCCACGAAAAACTTTTTGCCGCAAACCCTACCTATGCCCTAATCCCCTACCAAATCCTCATGCGAACCTTAGCGATCGGCGATATACATGGTTGCTCAAAAGCTCTAGATCACTTGCTAGAGATCGTCAACCCCAAACCGCAAGATACTTTAATCACCCTCGGTGATTACGTTAATAAGGGCAGAGACTCGAAAGGGGTGATCGATCGCCTGATTTCCCTACATAAACAGGGAAATTTGATTCCCCTCAAAGGTAATCACGAGATTATCATGCTGCAAGCCCGTAATAACCCCCTCAAACAGCGTCTCTGGTTAGAAAAAGGCGGTAAAGCCACCCTCAAATCCTATAGCGAAGGCCACCTGATTAAAATTCCTGAATCCCACTGGGATTTTTTAGGAAAAGTCTGTATAAATAGCTACGAAACTGCAAATCATTTATTTGTTCACGCTGGTCTCGATCCCAATCTACCCCTAGCCAGACAACCAGAATACAAACTCTTTTGGGAGAAATTTCAATATCCCGCCGCCCATAGTTCGGGAAAAACCATGATTTGCGGCCATACCAGCCAAAAAAGCGGTAAACCGGTTAATCTCGGCCATGCCATTTGTATTGATACTTGGGCCTACGGCCAAGGCTGGTTAAGTTGTTTAGATGTGGAAACGGGGAAATTGTGGCAGGTTAACCAGCGAGGAAATTTTCGCATTAGCCATATTCAAGATTATTACCGTCCATCCTCTCTAGGTCAGGACATTAAGGAAGGTTCGCCGATTTTTGGCGGTTCACTCTTGTCGAGAGCGGCAGCAATAACATTTAAGGGCAAATAACTGGGGTAAACTCCCTCGCGAGCGCGTTCAATATCCGTTTCCTCTAGGGGAATTTGGTATTTAATCGCAATTGCCTTGAGGATATCGCCGCGATCGATCACTCCCGCTACGGCGGAGGCTGGTGTTAACACCGTGATCATGCGGTCTGGGATGGTTTCCAATTTCTGCACCACCGTCACTAAGGGGGTTTTTTCCTCAACAGTGGCAATTTCCGCGAGGGGATGGGCAAGATCAAGCAGTTGTTTTTCTGACCAGAAACTCCGCTCGATCGCCTGTAAATCTTCCACCCGAATTAATCCCCGATAACGCCCCTCGGATGCGGCAAAATAAGCAGTATTGGCAGCCGCTCGGTCTAAAACGTATTCTTGGGCGAATTCCTCTAGGGTTTGATGGGCGTTTAAAACCCGCAAATCTCTGCTCATCACCTCTCCCGCTGTGAAATTGAGGAGACTTTCCTGTAAATTAGTCAAATTATCGTAGGCGCGGGCATTTCTGAGGATAAACCAGCCCATTAATCCTAACCAAGCTCCCTCCACAGCTGCCGTCAAGAGAACCAAGAAAATCCCCAAAATAATCCCCAACCAACCGATTAATTGACCACTGATCGCAGCCCAATGTAAACCCTTCCAGCGATCGCCAGTCGCTTGCCAGACGATTGCTTTGAAAATTTGACCGCCATCGAGGGGTAACCCAGGGATAAGATTAAATAGAGCCAAAAACAGGTTAATTATCGCTAAATGCCCGCATATATAAGTTAAATTGGCGTTTAAATAGGGTAAGTGACTGGCTAGGGAGAGGAGACAAAACAGGAGAAAACTGACGAGGGGTCCAGCGATCGCTACTTGCAGGGCCTCTGGAGGAGTCCGAGATTCTCGATCGATCGAGGCCATACCCCCAAAGAGGAATAGGGTAATGGAATTGACCTTGATACCTTGGCATCGGGCCATGAAACTATGACCTAATTCGTGGAGTAAAACCGAGATAAACAGCAATAAAGCGATGATTAAACCAAGTAACCACGCTAAAATAGAACTTTGGCCAGCCTGAGACTGAATTTCTGCATCGGTGGCATTGATCAGGGTGACAAAAGCCAAAATCAAAAACCAGGAGGAATCAATATAGAGAGGAATGCCCAATAAAGAGCCGATTCGCCAATTTGTACCCATAATTTTCAGTGGGGAAGTGGGAAGTGGGAATTATGAATTATGAATTATGAATTGGGGAGTGGGAATTATGAATTATGAATTATGAATTATGAATTGGGGAGTGGGAAGTGGGGAGTGGGAAGTGGGGAAATGGGGAAATGGGGAAATGAGGGAATTCAACTAAAACCCTAAAACCCTAAAACCCTAAAACCCTAACCCCTAACCGCTAACACCTGTACCCTTTTAAGACATTTGGAAAATAAAAGTCATTTTGTCCCCTTTACCGAGGGAAATACGATCGCCAGCACGGAGACGATGACGATTGCCGGGGGGTAGGGGAGTGTGATTAACGTAGGTTCCGTTGGCGCTGCCGCTGTCTTCGAGGTAATAGATGCCTCCTTCGACGCGGATATCGGCATGAACCCGGGAGACGATATCAGAATCGGGAAAACCGGAAACATCGATATCGGGGGGAATGCGAGCGTTAGGTTTGCCGATATGAATTACCGATAGATGTAGGGGTAATTCAATTTTGCTATCGGTTTGTAGGTGCTGGAGACTAGCCATTTCCATCTGTAGGCGGGTGGCAGCCGGAACCGGTGGGGGGGCAACAGGAGGAGGTGCGATCGAAGCGAGCGTGGGTGTTGGGACTGGTGAGACGGGTTCAGGTTCCGATTCGGCCTCGGCTGCCACCATGGGGACAGAATTAGGCTGTAAATTGTAGCCACACTGACCGCAAAAGGTGGCATCAGTTTGGATGGTTGCCCCACAACTAGGACAGAAAGACATCCGTGGCAAGGGAGTGTAACAGGCCTCGCATTGAGTGGCCTCATCGGGGTTAGTATGTTCGCAATTGGGACAAACGATCATTTTTAAGAAAAAAGGAAAAACTAAAAAAGCCGATTAGGGTGTTGGGGTGTTAGGGTGTTGGGGTGGTCACTGCGTGCGCGTTGCGGGGGGTGTTGGGGTTTTAGTTGAATTCCCCCATTTCCCTATTCCCCCATTTCCCTATTCTCTAGACAAAAGAGGAACCGGCGGCGGCATCGAGTAACCAGTATAATTCCCCGGCCGGGGGGTGGATCAGACGGGAAGGATAGGAGAAAGAGTCACCATAGGCAGAGAAAATCTCATGTAGAGCGGGGCGTTTACTTTCGCCGGCAGCGATAAAGATCACACAACGGGCCTGATTGATCAGGGGAACAGTAAAAGTCAAGCGGGGATTGCCATCTTTCTCGCCGACGGTGATACAGCGATCGCTGACCGTTAAAGCTGCCGTGTGGGGAAAGAGAGAGGCGGTGTGACCATCATCGCCCATTCCCAATAAAATCAGGTCAAAAACGGGAAAATCGGGCGAATTGACCCCAAACCATTGGCGGAGATGATCATCGTATTTTTGGGCAGCCCGGTGGGGATCGGGGTCATCCGTGGGCATAGGATGAATATTAGCGGCCGGGATCGGTATGCGATCGAGCCATGCTAACCGGGCCATGCGTTGATTACTGTCGGGATGATCGGGACTAACGTAGCGTTCATCTCCCCAGAAAACGTGAATTCTTGACCAGTCGAGGGGTTGAGAGGATAAAGCTTCGTAGAGAGGTTTCGGGGTGCTACCGCCGGACAGAGCGATCGTAAAATGGTCCTGTTGGTCGAGGCTGGTTGTGATTTTTTCCAGAACCAGCGCCAGAGATTTTGCGATCAGAGCTTGTTTATCGGCTAAAATTTCCACCAATTTCTGCATGGGTTTTGTTATCGACTCAGGGGGGCTGTCTTTACTATAGGCTAACGATTCAGGACTCGTCTGAGAGCTTGGGAAAATTTTATCCTTTGACAGCCTCTGTCTTAGGTAAGAGATACGGGGGGAAACCCAGTCTGAGAGCTTGGGAAAATTTTATTAGACCTGCGGCAAAAGTAAGTTATCGAAGTGCTATCGGGTCAAAATATCTAAAAATTCGGATAAATTTGCTATAATCTTAGTTTTTATCGATATTATAGTTTTCTATTGTCTTTTTTCTCCTCCTGGCGACCGTCTTCTCAGCTAAAGGAAGATTTTTGATTTTTGCGAGAGAGCTATTCTTTGACAGGGATAAGTTTACCGATACCATATTGAGGTAATATTTCTAAAGTCGATTCTCGACAGGGGTTGACAAGCCGAAGGGTTTAACGTAGGGTTTAGCGGGAGGTTAAACGAGAGTTAACTAGAAATTACAGTTTGTCAGAGGGCCTCTCGGCAAAATCCTTCTGGGAATCCCCAGCGAGAACTTTTAAACAGACTAATGAATCTATTCATTGACATACCATTACAGAAACAGCGATGAACAGCTTTACTTCTTTGTCCCTGAAATTAACGGGATTGGTTTTCATTATTTCCTTCCTTTTGGATGGGTTTATCCTGCCGCTGCCCTATCAATTCAGTCAATCCCAATGGCAGGTAGGGTTCGTCACCACCTTTGTTGATCGAGGAATTGTTCCTCTCCTGGGTATCATTCTCGTTTTAATTGCTTACTGGATTGAAGCTAACAATAGAGATAGAGATGTTATTCCTAGGAAATCCCGCTTTGAATTGCGTTGGCCGATCTTTATTCTTTCTACACTGTTGGGTTTAGTTTTTCTGTTGATGATTCCTGTTCACATCAATAATATCAACCAGATTAAAAACAACGCTTTGACTCAAATTGAACAGGGTGTTGATCAAGGAGAGGGACAAATTCAGGCTTTCTTAGCCCAGTTGAATACTCTATCGCAAAATCCCCAACTATTAGAACAGCAGATCTCTCAGAGAAATCAAGTAATTGAAACTGGTCGTTTCCAAGGACAAACGATCAGCACAGAACAGTTACAGACCCTACGTCAACAAAGAGAACAATTAACTAATTTACGGGATTTATCCAAAAAACCGAAGGAGTTTAAACAGCGATTAGATGAGATCAAAAATCAGCTACAAACTCAGCTGCAAGATCGGCGAAAACAGGCAGAAAGCCAAGCTAACTTGGAGGCTTTGAAACAGTGGTTAAGAATTGGTATTCAAAGTATGTTGCTATCGATTTGCTATAGTTTGATCGGTTGGTTAGGCATTCGAGAACTAGGTAGTATGAAAAAACGCACTGCCTAAGCAGGGGATTTATCTTAATGATGAAGTATAAAGTTTTCGTTTTCGGGAGTCAGAATTCTCCGAGTCAGGAGACGAGCGCACATAAGAACATACTTCATCCTTAGGGTCAAATCTGTGACTACTTAAATATTCAGCCACAAAGGGTATCAGCAAATGATGCCCTTTTATCTATTAAACCTGTTGCATAATTAATTTTTGCTGAAAATTACTGAAAGCCTTACTAGAAAACGGTTTTGGCACTTTTTTAGCCAAAAAAGTGCCAGAAACGAAGGTTGAGAAATCGATCCGAGAGACTCAAAACCCTTGCACTTTCCAGAGGCGATTGCAAAGGGTTCTGCTTGCCAGTGGGCAAGGTCATTCTGTTATTCTGACTTCCCCTCCTGACGACCGGCTACTGACTCCTGACTGGAAAAAGGGTGTAGGGTGTGGGCTTCGGCCGTGAGCTCAGCGTTCGACAAAAGCTCACGCCGAGGTCCGAACGGGTGTAGGGAAGGAAACCTCTTTCATCTGTGGGGGTGAAAATTTTTTCATCGGGACTGACTCCTAACCCCAGCCAGGAACTTTTTGCCGCAAACCCTAATCAGAAATTTTTCAGTACAAAGGCTCTAAAATAACCCGTGCCAGTTATTGGCCAGAAGACTTGTTTTTTCAGTCTTGTGGCTTTATCATGGTTACTGTGTGGTGTGTGTGATGTGAAGGAGTAAGATGACTGCTAATAGCCAACTTATCTCCGTCAAGGCTCTACAAGCTTTGATGAAGCGAGGGTTCAAACCTTCGGTCTCTGGTAGACGGCATCAAAAATCTTGGTTAATAGCTTTAGACGGCGATACCTCAAAACGATTATTCGATATCGTTTTCTCCCTATCGGTTCTAATTTTCTTTTCGCCGCTTTATTTAATCTTAGCCTTACTGATCGCGATTAGCTCCCCCGGTCCAGTCTTCTATATGCAGAAGCGCGTCGGTCAAAACTTCCAGCCTTTCAACTGTATCAAGTTCCGTACTATGGTAATGGATGCCGATAAGGTGTTAGAGAGACTGATGGAAGACTCTCCCCAACTGCGAGCGGAATTCGAGGATAATTTCAAGCTGAAGGACGATCCCCGCATAACTTGGATTGGCAAATTTCTCCGCTTAACCAGTTTAGACGAGTTTCCCCAATTCTGGAACGTCCTGCGGGGAGATATGAGCGTCGTCGGTCCGCGGCCTTTAGTTCCCGAAGAATTGCAGAAATATGGCAATCGCATCGACAAAGTTTTAACTATTCGCCCCGGTTTAACTGGTTTATGGCAAGTTTCTGGACGTAATGACATCCCCTATCCCATGCGGGTGCAGATGGATGTGTATTACGTTAATTCCCGTAACTGGTTAACCGATATCTGGGTAGTCTTCAAAACTATCGGTGTTGTGGTTTTTCCCAAAAATAATGGTGCTTACTAAAGCGGTGGATAGTAATTAAAAATTACTCACTGCTGTTTCAATGTAATGAATCGCTAGACTGGAGGAGAGAAGGGCAAAACTTGCTTTTTTCTCCTCTTTTTTTGATAAGTAGCTGGTTATAATTAAATTAAAAATGGATTTTGCCTTTAATCCCCCCTTGATCTCCCCTTGATAAGGGGGGATGCCGATAGGCGGGGGGATCTGACAACTTTTAACGCCTACCTACTTAAAGATGATCACAGTAATACTAAATCCTGTTTAAAAAGTATAGGACAGTGGGGTGGTTACTGCGTACGCGATGCGGGGGGAAGTGGGGTGATAGGGGAGAGGGGAGCGGGGAGAAACAATTGATAACTTGGGAGTATGTCAAGGCTCTAAATCCTGAGAATATAACTCAATATTCGGTGCTTTCAGATAATCATGCTGTCCATTGTTAACGTGACAAACACATAATAAATTGCGAAAATCGTCATAAAAACACACCTCAACTCCATCAGCAATAGCATACCAAGAAGACTGATGGAAGAAATCATCCACCGTGGTGAAACTAGCCCTTAAATCATGACGATACCAAATTTGTCGATGTTGATGGGAATTCCACTTATATCCTTGAGCTTTTAGCAAGTCTCTAATCTGAATAGTCGGGTGAGAACCCTTCCCTTTTTGATTGCCGATTTCAATAGTTATATATTTTGAATTATCTCCTGGTATTGGATATTCTTGCCAATTAATTTTATTCAGATTTAAATGGGCAAGAAAGGGCGAATAGTTAGGACTTTCTGTAATTATATAGAGTTGCTCGATCGCACGGGTGATAGCCACATAAAAAAGACGACGTTCCTCGGCAACAATTCCCTCGGGATGACTGCCAAAAATTCTAGTAAAAACCCAATCGGGATGAATTAAAGGATAGGAACGATTAACCGCATCTAAAATTATAACAACTTGTTTTTCTAATCCTTTATATTTATGGGATGTGGAAATAGTCAAATGATCTCGCAAATTTTCGGGGAGATATCCACGGATTGCATTAAGAAAGTCTTCTAATTTATTTTGATAATTGACAAACCAATGCAGGTTATTTTTGCGATTGAGTAAAACCACTTCTTGATTATTTTCAATAATAATCTTCTTGATTAAACGTAATAAAGCAGGAGTAATATGATCCCCATTATGATCTTCAATCTCTCTTGGGGTTGGCTCAAAATCTTGTAGATCAACCAGTTTAACAAATCCCGACTCTTTTTTATGAGGTTGAGCGGGTTTTCCTAAACCATTCATCAAATTATTTCCTGTGGTGACAATTGCAGAGGCTGAACGATAATTTGTTGATATATTTAATTTTAGAGAATTGGGAAAATAATTAGCAAAGTTTTGATAATAGTTAAGATCTGAGCCAGCAAAACCATTAATAGCTTGCCAATCATCCCCTACACAAAAAAAACAAGCTTGAGAATTTTGCTGTCTAATGGCTGTGATCAAGCGGTAAAATAGTTCGGAAAAGTCTTGATATTCATCAATTAAAATATATTTAAGTAATCTTAAATCACCCCCACTGGATTTCCGTCTAAAAATTGTTTGTCCAGAGGTGATCAATTTAGATGCTGTTTGCATTAATCCGTCAAAATCTTCTTCTCCTGTAGCTTTTAATCTTTCTAGATACGCTCGATAAAAAACCTGTCCTAATTCTAGAAACTGTGACTCAAATTCCTCTAGACAATTATGATTAAAAATTTTATTCTCTAATTCTTCAGTGGTTAAAAACTGCTGGCGACAGCGTTGCACAAATTGAACCATCGCTTTGGTAAAATGATCGATCGAGCGTCTTTTGACTTTTGCCCAAATTTCATCTTCACTCAGTTTATTACAGAGTAAACCAAAACTTGCAAGTTTATGCTTCAGTAAATTACCAAATTGCTCCTGTGATGCTTTTATATCCCCAGGATTAAATTCAAGAAATTGCCATCGAGCTTGATTTTGAGCATTTTGCCAAAACTGACGTTTTCTTGCGGACATTTCGTCATAATCTGGATCACCCTGTAATCCAAAATATTCAATAATAATTCCTTGATTTTTGCCAGTAAATATGGTAAAGTCTGGCCGATAATTTATGCCATTCCAATCATAGTTACGTTCGTAGCTATAGAATAAATTATGCTCAAATAAAAAGTTTGCGATCGCCTTTTCGCCAAAGGATTTATAGTATCTACCATCTAATCCTTCTCTGGGTAGAGAACGACGATAAGATAACATTTCTTCTCGATTTAATAAATGACCACCTCTAACTAGATTTTCCCAATCTCCGCGAAACTTAGCCATCATTAAATCACGAATCTTTGAGAAATACTGTGGAGACTTGAGGTGATCATCAATTACTGATTGTAAAGCTTTGCTTTTTCTTTGTTCCCCACCGGATTGATCGAAAATTAGTTCTTCTTCTGGGTGAACTAACCCATAAGCTAAAGCATGGAATGTCATCACATAGGGAATGTTATTTGCTGAATTGTGTTCAATTCTTTCTCTTATTTCCTCGGCTGCTTTGCGGTTGAAAGCTAGTATTAATATTTCCCTTGGTAAAATACCACAATGTTTCTGCAAAAATAAAGCTTTGTTGACTAATGTGCTAGTTTTGCCACTCCCCGCACGCGCTAAGACTTGGATATTATTATTAACTTCTCCAATGGCTACAGACTGCTCTAAATCTGGTTTTCTTCCTAGATTTTTTTCTAGCCAAGATTGCACAAATCTATATTTTTCTTGTCCAAATTCTTCCTTAGTCAGATATTTATACAATCTTTCCTGATAAAGTTTATTGACATTAAGGAAATCATATTCAAGAGTTTGATAAATCTCCTCTAGTATTTTATTTTTTATTTCTGGTACTTTTTGGAAAATTTCTTGTACGGTAATAAAGGGAAATATATCACTAAATTGATTAATAATTTTCTCGATTTTATATTCAGCAAAAAAATTACGCTGATACTTAATATGCACAGACACGGTATCATCCTCGTATTTTATGTTGATGATTTGTCCATATTTATAATTCTTAGTGCCTTTTATCCCCGTCTTTTTCCCTTTATATTTCACTTCTGCACGAATACGACTAACCTTTTTACCCACAAGAAGCTTCCAAGCTTGATCATAATTACCAACAAGCTCGGCAAATTCCTGAATATTATTAATTACTAATTGCTTATTTAGGTTTGATTTATCCATTGTCACCTCACCTGACCTTACATGATCGAGTGCTGTCTTTCAGCTATGTTTATTGTTCCCTAGGACAGTGGGAAACTAACAGCGATCGCTTCCCATAAACATAAAGTATAACCTAAATTGGTATTGACGAACAGCTACCGAAAAGGAAAACTTCCTAGAGGTGTGATAAATAGAATTAAATGCTTGATAATCTCGGTTTTTAGGCAAAGGGAGACAGATATCCCCCTATCCCTAGACACATAAAAGTGCGATGTCAAGAAAGAATGGCAATCATACCAAACCGGGGACTTTGCGATAGATAGAAGCGATCGATCCCCGGAATCCTACACTGGTAAATTCTACCTCATCTCCCGCTTCATAGATCTGTTCTTGCCAAACTCCCGAATCCTCGCGACGGTGACATTCAATTTTCATCTGATTTTGATGAATAAGAATGTATTCTTTTAAGGTGGGACAGGTTTGATAATCGCTAAATTTATCACCCCTATCAAAGGATTCCGTAGATTTCGATAATACTTCAATAATCAGAACGGGATAAAGAATAAAATCATCGGTATTGTTAATCTCTCTCTCGTCACAAACCACCGCAATATCGGGATAATAATAACAATTTGCCTCCTCTAACCGGACTTTGATATCGGAAGTGAGAACAAGACAGGGACTATCATCGAGATGGATACTCAATAAAGTGGCTAGATTTGTATTTAAGACAATATGGGGCTTTTTTGCGCCTACCATCGCATAAATCCGTCCTTTTCGGTACTCATGCTTGATCGGACTGACTCTTTCCCCTTCTAGATACACTTCTGGAGAGACATAAAAAAAATTAGGATTCGTCACCATCGTCCCCATGCTCCCTATCCTTGAATAACTGAATTATAGCCTTTCGGAATCATCGCTCTTGGACACAATCTCGCTAGACTTATAGATCGATGATTGTCACTTGTAATATTTATATTACAGTTATGTGACAGACTAGAGATAACGACTCTCAAAGGGACGTTATTTAGGAATGAATCCCGAAAACGATTGATATCCATAGGTTTGCTAGAATGTCCAACGCTAAAAGTTACAAAGATACCGTTAATTTGCCCCAAACTGACTTTGATATGCGAGCAAATGCCAGCAAACGTGAGCCAGAAATCCAGAAATTCTGGCAAGATGAGCAAATATATGAGAAATTAGCGCAAAATAACCCCAAAGAATTATTTATTCTCCACGATGGACCACCCTACGCTAACGGGTCTCTGCATATCGGTCATGCTTTAAATAAAATTCTCAAAGACATTATCAATAAATATAAACTGCTGCAAGGCTACAAAGTGCGCTATGTGCCTGGTTGGGATTGTCACGGGTTGCCGATCGAACTAAAGGTTTTACAAAGTCTCAAAAGCTCGGAAAAAGAGGGTCTAACCCCTTTGAAATTACGTCAGAAAGCCCACGATTTTGCCCTTCAAACGCAAAAAGAACAGTGTGAAGGTTTCAAAAGGTATGGAGTCTGGGGAGACTGGGAAAATCCCTATTTAACCCTACAACCTGAATACGAGGCCGCTCAAATTGCCGTATTCGGAAAAATGGCCCTAAAAGGTTATATTTATCGGGGACTAAAACCGGTTCACTGGAGTCCTAGTTCTCAAACCGCTTTAGCTGAGGCAGAATTAGAATATCCCGAAGGTCACACTTCCCGCAGTGTCTATGTTGCTTTCCCGATCACATCAGTTTCAACCCCGGTTTTAACGCCATTTTTGCCTAATTTATCCGTGGCTATCTGGACGACTACCCCTTGGACTTTACCCGGGAATTTAGCCGTCGCATTAAACCCAGAATTAAACTATTCAGTGGTAGAAACTAGCGAGTCTAATTATCTAATCGTAGCGACGGATTTAGTCGAAAAATTGGCCGATACTTTTAACAGGACTTTGACGATTAAAGCAACGGTTAAAGGTCTGGAATTAGAACATACTAAATATCGTCATCCTTTGTTTGACAGAGAAAGTGCTATTCTCATCGGTGGGGATTATGTCACCACTGATTCCGGCACCGGATTAGTTCATACTGCTCCCGGCCATGGTCAGGAGGATTATATCGTCGGCCAACGTTACGGTTTACCGATACTTTCTCCCGTGGATGATAAGGGAAATTTCACCGCAGAAGCGGGACAATTTGCGGGGTTAAATGTCCTGAAAGATGCTAATGAAGCGATAATTTTAGCACTGACAGAAAAGGGTGCCTTACTCAAAGAAGAAGCATATCAGCATAAATATCCCTACGATTGGAGAACCAAAAAACCGACAATTTTCCGCGCAACAGAACAATGGTTTGCTTCCGTGGAAGGATTCCGGGAATTAGCTTTAGAAGCAATTGATTCGGTGCGTTGGATTCCTGCAACCGGTAAGAATCGCATCACTTCTATGGTTAGTGAAAGAAGCGATTGGTGTATCTCTCGTCAGCGCAGTTGGGGGGTTCCTATTCCTGTTTTTTATGACGAAGAAACGAATGAACCTCTGTTAACCGAGGAGACGATTAATCACGTTCAAGCTATCTTCGCAGTCAAGGGTTCTAATGCTTGGTGGGAGTTATCCGTAGAGGAATTATTGCCTCCCAGTTATCGCGATAATGGTCGCAGTTATCGCAAGGGAATGGATACTATGGATGTGTGGTTTGATTCTGGTTCTAGTTGGAATGCAGTGGCTAATGCTCGACCAGAATTAAGTTATCCTGCGGATATGTATCTAGAAGGATCGGATCAGCATCGGGGATGGTTTCAATCGAGTTTATTAACCAGTGTCGCTGCTAATGGTATTGCTCCCTATAAAACGGTGTTAACTCACGGTTTTGTTTTGGATGAACAAGGACGAAAAATGAGTAAATCTCTGGGTAATGTCATCGATCCCAATGTGATCATTAATGGTGGTAAAGACCAGAAAAAAGAACCCGCTTATGGGGTAGATGTGATTCGGTTATGGGTGTCCTCGGTGGACTATACCAATGATGTGAATATCGGTCAAAATATTCTTAAACAGTTGGTAGATATCCGTAATAAAATCCGGAATACTGCCAGGTTTTTACTGGGGAGTTTAAATGATTTTGATCCCGTTAAAGATGCAGTAGCTTATGAAGATCTACCGGAGATCGATCGCTATATGTTACATCGTATCTCGGAGGTGTTTACGGAAGTAACGGCAGCTTTTGAAAGTTTCCAATTCTTCCGCTTTTTCCAGACGGTACAGAATTTTTGTGTTGTCGATTTATCTAACTTTTATATCGACATCGCTAAGGATCGTTTATACATTTCTGATCCTAATTCTTTCCGTCGTCGCAGTTGTCAAACAGTCTATGCTATTGCCTTAGAAAATCTCGCTAAAGCGATCGCTCCGGTCCTGTCTCATCTAGCGGAAGATATCTGGCAATTTCTCCCCTACAAAACTCCTTATTTATCGGTATTTGAGTCAGGATGGCTAAACATCGATCCTGCTTGGAATAATCGCGAATTGGCCGATAAATGGGCCAAATTCCGGCAGCTACGCACCGAAGTTAATAAGGTGATGGAAACTGCCAGAAATGATAAAGCGATCGGTGCTTCTTTAGAGGCAAAAGTTTTACTTTATGTTCCCGATGAAACCTTACAACAGGAGTTAGAATTATTCAACAATTGTGATAGTTTAACGGGGAACAAAGTCGATGAATTGCGTTATCTATTTCTCTCTTCTCAAGTGGAATTAGTTAGTGATATTAGCGCGATTCAAACCGCAGAATATAAGGGAGAATCCGACTTTGTTTCGGTGGGAATCGTCAAAGCAGACGGCGAAAAATGCGATCGCTGTTGGAATTATTCCACTCAAGTGGGAAAATTTGCCGATGATCCCACTATTTGCGAGCGCTGTAATGCCGCTTTAAAAGGAGAGTTCTAAGCTAAATTAAAAGGGTGCTTTATTGTTTAATAAAGTACCCTTGTTTAATACTCAGCTAAAAACTTATTCACAGGTATTAACTCTAGGGAATAGATAATTAGGGATGGAAGATTACCAATCAGCTTTTTTACAACGTCATCAAGATACAGAAATACTTTGTAAATCTAATAGGAAAATAGCTGCTATGCACTTTGGAGGTATTACGATCGAATGTTTGCTGAAATCTATGATCTTAGCTTCGGTATCCAATAAAGAATGGAAAACTAAGTCCAATAACCCCGGACATACCATAACTAATCCGGGTCACAGTTTGACAGCTGCTCTAAAAAGTAATAATCGTCTCTATTCGAGAGTTCAAAATTATCCAGACGTGATAAAATGGATTAATATAGTAGAAAATCCTAGTCAAAATTTTATAGATATGCGTTATTCCAGCAGTGAACCGAATGACGATAAATACAAAGAGTGGTTATCAGCTTATACAGGTCTGAAAAGATGGCTTCAGAAACAAGCTACTCAACTTTAAGGAGATAGTTATGTCAGAAACTTGGTTAAGATCACTGAAACAAAAATTAACAGATATATATGTTCAAAAAGAAGCACAAGAATGGGTTGATCTCAATGTATCTACTGCTGGACTTTTGAATATAACTATCGTCAGTGATAAGTTTGAAAATTTATCAACAACTCAGCGAAGAGAAGCAGTTAAAAATGACATAGAACAACAGCATAAATCTTTAGGTTTTATATCTTTATATACTATTCAGGAGGCAGCCTCTCTCGATCTAAAAGCTCCACAACTTCTGGACGAAAAATCAATTCACACTTGGCAAGATTTAGCCTTGTGGTCAGCTAATCCACAAAATCAATCACCGTCTTCTCCTGAACTTTGTCTTCCTAGAACCGTAACTTTTTATTCTTTTAAAGGGGGAGTAGGTAGGACAACTGCTTTAATTCATGTTGCTTGGATTTTAGCGATGCGAGGTCGTAAAGTAGTAGCTGTTGACTTGGATTTAGAAGCACCGGGGTTAAGCACAGCTTTCCCCTTAAATCCCTCACCGAAATACGGAATTGTGGACTATTTTTATGAAAAATCCTATTTACCAAAAGGTGTAACAGCAAAGATTAATATCACTGAAATATTTGGAGAAGTTAATATTCCCGATGCAACGGGAAGACTATTTATTGTTCCTGCGGGTGATTTGAGTCTTGATTACATTACTAAAGTTGATGATCTGCGAGCAACAACAATTCTCGATAATGGGGAAACACTCTGGTCAAATTTTAGTCGAGAGATTCAAAATCAGTTAAAACCTGATCTTATCTTAGTAGATTCGTGTACTGGAATCAATGAATGGGGAGCTTTATCTTTACTACAGGCAGCCAACGAAGCAATTATTTTTTTATTTCCTAACGAACAAAATCAAAAAGGAATCGAGCTTCTTTTGCAATCTTTGACTTCTTTTGGCCGACTTTCGCTTAATTTTGTTTTTTCACCCGTTCCCGATTTAAGTGATACAGGAATAACTAAAGTTACTCATGCTTGGCAAATTTTACAAAAACATATTGACAAAAATATAGATATAGATGAAACTACCGATCATGATTTAGATATAGATTCAGAAGACTATCTAATCATACCTTATATTCCCTCGATCGCTCTAGCAGACCGTTATCCTGTCACTGGATTACTGGATTATTATACTCCCATTGCTAACTTAATCGATGAAGATACCAATTTTCAGTAGATAGCATCCGAGGGAACCTTGATTCCTTCTTAATTCTCGCTTTGGTCGTGCTTTGATGACATCCCAGCTGCCATTTGCCATTGAGATAAATTTCCCTCTTGACCAAGTTGATAGAGCAAGTTTCTTTGTTCTATGTTAAGATGTTGGTGGCTTCGTTTTTGTGTCTGATCTGTTGTTGTATTGATCAGACAGTACCTGATGAGCCTTTTTCTGTCAACTCTTAAGGAGTCGTGCGTTTCATTTTTGAATTGGCAATATTAGGACGGATAAAAATTATGGTTAATTATCTCACTCAAGAAGAGAAATTACTAGCAGCCGAAGAAGAAAAGTATCTAGAGGAAGAAGATGATGTGGATTTTCCTCCTGCGGATATTATTGCTTACAATGAGCAGCGATCCTGCTCTGATCTAGTTAGAATGTATCAAAAAAAACAATTGGTTATCGATCCAGATTTTCAAAGAGATGTGGTGTGGACTGATCCACAACAAACTCGTTTTATTGATAGTTTAATGAAACAGTTACCGATTCCTAGTATGTGTATTAGTCTTGACTATAAGACAGATAAACGCTATATCATCGATGGATTACAACGAATTAGTACCATCGTCAAATTTTTAACTACTGAAGATTGGAAGCTATCAAAATTAGCTGATGTAGATTCGTCTATTTCTGGAAAAACAGTTGAGGAAATAAAAACTCAGCATGAAGAATTATATGAACGCGTAGAAAATATGACTATTCCCATCACCATGATTCGCTATGACTCCAGCAAAAAAGCTCATAATAATTATATTTTTAACATTTTCCATCGCTTAAATACCGGTGGAGTAAAACTTAATAATCAGGAGATCAGAAATTGTATCTATAATGGCGAGTTTAATACTTTTTTAAAAGAATGCGCTCAATATGAAAACTGGCTTTTGCTGATGGATCGAAAGCAGAAAAAAGCATCTCGATTTGAAGATGAAGAATTAGTTCTTCGTTTCTTTGCTTTTTATGATGGATACCAGAACTACAAGGGGAAATTGACCGGATTTTTAAATGATTATATGTATAAACATAGATTGGCTCATGAAGATTTTATTCAATCTAAAGATAGATTATTTAAGCAAACTGTTGACTTAATTTATGATAAAATTTCCACAGGAGAACCTCTCAAAACCAGTAAAGTTATTGCTGAGGGAATTTTGTTAGGAGTTGCCAAGAATTTAGATACTTTAGTCAATCTCTCCAATGGTGAATTACAAGACAAGTATTCTAGATTAATAAAATCTGAACCATTTTTGACTAAAAATTTAGCTGGTGGTATTTATCAAAAAGATAAGGCTTTAGAGAGGATTAATACATCTATCAAAATTTTTTCATCTACTGGTAATGATTACTAAAAGTTATTTATTCAAGACGCTAAACAGGCTTGATAAACTCTATAATGACTCTACAAGTGATGATCAAAAGATTTTTTATTCTAAACTAGCTCTTATAGAATTATGTGGCTGGATCGAGGAAACTATGGATGATATAGTTTTAAGATGTGCTAAACGATGCTTAAAGTCCCCAGCTAACCAAAAATTCATCAAAGACGAGATTATTAAGCCTAACTCTAACTTTCAATATGAAGCTTTTAGAAAAATGTTGATTATGGTTATTGGTTTAGCAACATTAGAAAAAATCGAAAAAAAGTTAGAAAAAACCGGTAAAATTAGTGCTTTAAAAGGTGATCTTGTTAATCTAAAGAGAAGTCGCAATCGAGCGGCTCATACTCATACTAAAGGTACTTTGAGAACCTATGACGCTCCTTCTAAAACTCAACATGATTTTGATAGAATATATGCTTTGTTAACAGAGTTAGATGCAGAATTGCAACGTCATAAATGTTGACTTATTTCTCGTACAATCGCTTTTAGCGCACCTTCGACAAAGACAATCAGTCAAAATTAAATCCCCTAACCGGCGAAAATTAACTGCAAGCGATCGAAAAACTGGGAAAATATTCAATTGATTCAATGTCATCTTTTTTAACTATCCTGCCCATGAATAATCAGGTCATCCGTACTGATAAAGCTCCGGCCCCTGTGGGTCCCTATAATCAAGCGATCGCCGCTACCGGTCCTTTTCTCTTTGTTGCGGGACAAATTCCCCTAGATCCCGTCACGGGTGAAATCGTCTCCGGGGAAATTAGCGCCCAAACCGAACAAGTTATGGCCAATCTAGAGGGCATTTTAACCGCTGCTGGGGCTAATTGGTCAAATGTGGTGAAAACTACCGTCTTTCTCTCTGATTTAGCCAATTTCGAGGCGATGAATCAAGTTTATGCCTGTTATTTCCCCCCAGAAACTGCCCCGGCCCGGGCCTGTGTGGAGGTGGCCCGTCTTCCCAAAGATGTGCTAGTGGAAATCGAATGTATTGCCGCTTTAGCCTAAAAATTAAGGTGGGCAATGCCCACCCTAACCTAATCTCTCTCTAGACCACCAAAGCTTCTAGAATCGTCTTATTGTAGATAATTCGCCCTACAGTAGTACGCACATACTGAGAAATTATCTCACCATCCTTCTCCCGGGTTTTGCGCTCCCGATAATATTTCCAGATGCTGCCATCGGGGAGAGTTTCCGTTTCCAGGACTTCCTCATCGGGTTTATTGGTTTTCACCTTTTCTCCGACGGGTAAACGCAACCACACAGAAGCGTGCAGATCCACCAATCCCTGATCGAAAGCGCGAATAGCGTCATCCATGCTGGCGAAATAACGACCTCCACCCTTTTGGGCCTTGGGATTTTCGGCCGTGAGATAATAACAACCCAAAACCATATCCTGAGAAGGGGCAACAATCGGGCGACCGGTCGCCGGTGAGAGAATATTATGACAGGCCAACATCAATAATCGCGCTTCCGATTGTGCTTCCAGGGAGAGGGGAATATGTACGGCCATTTGGTCGCCGTCAAAGTCAGCGTTAAAAGCGGGACAGACGAGGGGATGTAACTGAATCGCCCGGCCCTCCACCAGTATCGGTTCAAACGCTTGAATGCCCAAACGGTGCAGGGTGGGGGCGCGGTTTAACATCACCGGGTGTCCCGTGATTACTTCATCCAAGACGTGCCAAACATTGGCATCCCCCCGTTGGATCATTTTCTTGGCTGCCTTGATATTATTGACGATGCCTAATTTAATTAAACGATGGATAACGAAGGGCTGGAACAATTCGATCGCCATTTCCCGGGGTAAACCGCATTGATAGATCTTCAATTTCGGACCGACAACGATTACCGAACGTCCCGAATAGTCAACCCGTTTACCGAGGAGATTTTGACGGAAACGCCCCTGTTTACCCTCGATAATATCCGATAAAGACTTCAGGGCGCGATTATTGGCCCCCACCACCGTGCGACCGCGACGACCGTTATCAATTAAAGCATCGACGGCCTCCTGTAACATCCGTTTTTCGTTGCGGACGATAATTTCCGGGGCGAGAATTTCTTGCAGACGGGATAAACGGTTATTGCGGTTAATCACCCGACGGTAGAGATCGTTCAGGTCAGAGGTGGCAAAACGGCCGCCGTCCAACTGCACCATCGGGCGTAAATCGGGAGGAATCACGGGAATTACGCTTAAAACCATCCATTCTGCCTGAGAACCCGTGGCGATAAAGTTATCGATTACCCGGAGACGTTTAATTAATTTTGCCCGTTTTTGCCCTTTACTTTCGACAATTTCCGTCCGCAGTCTTTCCGCTTCTTCTTCCAGGTTAATTTCCTGTAAGAGTCTTTGGATAGCCTCGGCCCCGATACCCACTTCAATGCCGACTAATTCCGAATCCTCCGCGTAGATTTCTTCTTCGATCTCTAACCATTGATCTTCGCTGAGGAGTTGTTTATAACTAAGATTGCCCGCGTTACCCGGATCGAGAACCACATAGGCATTAAAATAGACGATCTGCTCCACGTCCCGCAGGGGCATATCGAGCAGGATACTGAGATAACTGGGAATACCTTTGAGATACCAAACGTGGGTGACGGGGGCAGCTAATTTGATAAAACCCATGCGATGACGACGTACCCGGGACTCGGTGACTTCTACCCCGCAACGTTCACAGACAATTCCCCGGTGACGGACGCGTTTGTATTTACCGCACCAACATTCCCAGTCTTTGGAGGGGCCAAAAATTTTCTCGCAGAATAACCCATCCATTTCCGGTTTGAGAGTCCGATAGTTGATCGTTTCTGGTTTGGTTACTTCTCCGACGACTTGACCGTTAGGTAGAGTTCTTTCTCCCCATTGCCGAATTCTCTCGGGGGACGCTAAACCGATTTTGACGTAATCAAATCTTTGATCTGTTGGAGTCTTCATTCTGAATTTTTTACTATGGGTAATGATTCTGGGATAAGCGATCGCTCTCGCGTTCTCGATGCCCCGATGACAACTATTAGGCAGAAACGACAGTTAACTCAGTCACTTTTTCTTCGGGTCAAACTGGCCTGATCGAGTCCGGGACATTACATTATACAATTTTTCTAGTTCGATCGACCATTAAGTGATATTTTCCCAGATGGTGATGCTGCCGTCGGCCGCGGCCGCCGCTAGGTGGCAATAATCGGGGCTGAGAACTAAACTGGAGATCGGCGATAATCGCCCATCGGCAGGGGTGAGAGTTGCGATCGCCTGTTGAGAATTGGCTAACCAGATTTTAATCTCTCCGTCGGTTCCCCCAGTAAATAACCATTGACCCTCCTCTGCAAATACCAAGCTTGTCACCTGACCATTATGGGCATTAATCACCCGAATTGGCGCAAAATGACCGCTTTTCTCCGGGTGGTAGTGCCAGATCTTCACCGTCCCATCCACACAACCGGCGGCAATAATCTGACTATCGGCTGCGATCGCAATACTCTGCACCGAAGAAACGTTACCTGATAAGACGGCGATTTTTTCTCCCGATCCTAATTGCCAGAGGGTGACAGTGCCATCACCTCCAGCTGCGGCGATAAAATCTTGATTAGGAGCCACTGCTAGGGCATAAATTGCCCCCAGACTGTCATAGGAGCTAAATTCTTCGTTTTCCTGCTCTAAATTCCACTGTTTTAGGGTTTGATCGTAACTACCACTAACCAAAAAATGCCACCGAGGGGCAAAATCTAGGCCGTGAATCGAACCGAGATGACCGAGGAAAATTTGATCTAATTCCAGATTACTGCCATCGCTGGCTAAAGTCCATAATTTAACGGTTTGATCGAATCCCCCCGTCGCTAGGTGATAATCGCCCTTTCCGGTGACTGCTAGGGCTAAAATGCCCTGATCATGAGCTTCCACCGTATTAATCAGGGTTCCTCTCGCAAAATCCCAGATTTTTAGGGTACGATCCCAACTAACGCTAATTAAAAACCGTTGATCCTCGGTAATTGCGATCGCTGTAATCATTTCCCGATGGGCGGTCAGACGGCGATAATAGTGCCAATGGGGGACAGGGGGGGAAGTGGGAGTTAAATTAAGGGTAGGTAGGGTGATTTGTGGCTCATTTTCCGCTTTGGTGGCGGGAATATCCGCCGATTCTTCCTTAAGCGGCAAAATCTCTCTTTGTAAGCGACTGTAGGATTTTTCCAGATGTTCGATGCGTTCCAGCAGCGCGTTACGGTTGATGTATTGAATAATTTGATTGTAGGACTGTTCGAGGGCGAGAATATTCTCCTCTAATTCTGCGATCTCGCGTAGCGAGCGCGTTGCGACCGCAAGGTCGTTATCGCTGGCCACTGCGGGATCGAGGGACTGTATTTGGGCCGATAAAGCTTCTTTTTCTTCTTCCCACTGCTCCTGTAAATGACCGGTTATCTCGGTTAAGCGTTGACTTTGCAGGGTTCTTTCTCGGAGACGATTGAGAATATTCAACCCGAAAGTCACGACTAGGAGGAACAAAGGCAAAAACCCCGCACCCATGGCGATAAGGGTAAGCAGGGTTAATCCTAGGGCGATATATTCCGCTAATTCTAGCCCATGGAGGCGATGGTCGGTCATTTTGCAGTTACCGGTAAAGGGATTTTGATCATCTCCTGATTTCAGACTCATGGTAACGCTAATTGCCGCCTTGGGATTGACTAAAATTAATTTTTAAGCAGGAATTAAGACTTTTTCCTTAGTTTCTATCGGTGCGGTTAAAGCGGATTCTAAATCGGCCTTCCCTAGTCTTGCTTCCAAAATTTTCAGCACTTCCCGTCCAAAATCATCGGGATTTTGTCGCCATGCTTGCAGACAAACTTCGCCAAAGAATGACCCCAAAGGTTCAGGATTCCAGAGCAGTTTTTTGGCTGTCCAGGGCATTAAACTCATGGGATCGTAGTCGGGTTTAAGAATTTCTTTTTTGAGGGCGTATTCTTCTAGATGGGTGTGGGGTTGTAGTCCGATAAAAAAGATGGCTGGTTCCACTTTATCGACTCCAAAAATATTTTCTAATTCCCGATGATAGGCGATAGTTTGACGAATGGTTTCTAGGGTTTCATCAATGACATTGAAAGAATAATTTACCGAAACCAGATCATTAAAACCCGCCGCTTTTAAGTCTCGACAATTTTGCAGAACTGTCCGCAAATTATAGCCCATACGCATTTTGCGGACTAATTCCTGAGAACCACTGGTGATACCAATTTCAAAGTAGTTCATGCCTGTTTTTACCATTAAATCGCACAGTTTCGGGGTGAGATTATCGGCACGAATATAGGCAGCCCAACGTATATCTTTCATCCCAGCATCGAGGATTTTTTCTAATAGTTCTTCTACATCGTCGATAAATTTTCTGGCGGGGATAAATTGGGCATCGGTAAACCAAAAATTGCGAATGCCGCGGTCGTATAATTGGCGTATTTCCTTAACTACTTCATCGGCAGGATTAATGCGTACTTGTTTCCCTTCGACGACGGTATAGATGCAGTAGCAGCAGTTATGGGGACAGCCGCGCTTGGTTTGTACCCCGATATAAAAGTCGTTTTCTTGGAAATAGTAGGAAAATTCCGGCCAAATACTGGCGATGTAGTCGTAGTTACAAGCGGATTTTTCTAACGGGGTGGGGGATTCGTGGATTAAACGCGGCCGGGGTGTGGTTTCTCCGACCACATAACAACGTTCATCGCTAAAGTCCCGGCCAGAGAGGAATTTTTCTAGCAGGGTTTCCCCTTCTCCTACTGATACAATTGTTCCTGTGGGCAGTTTGGTTTTTAGTTGTTCGTAGAAAACACTGACGGCACCACCCCCGACGATAACTCGCGCTTCGGGATGGTATTTTCTGGCCCGCTGCAACCCGCGGCGAATTAGTCCCTGATTGCGCCATAATTCGCCGTAGTAGGCGGTTGTCACCTTTAAACCTCCTAAAGCACCTCGCAGCTTGATTAGGGGGTTTTTAGCGTAGTAAAATTCAAAGGCGTTTTGCAGGGGATTACCACCGCGACCACCGACGGGGGCATATATTTGAATATCCCGCCAGGAGAATACTAGCAGGGTGGGCCGAAATTCGTCAACACAGCGATCGAGTGCCTGGTTAAAGTCTAAGGGGGGGACGGTGCCAAGGTCAAAAATCCTTTGTTCGATGTCGGGGAATAGTTTATGAACGTGGTCGGAAAGATAAACCACACCGATGGGGAAAATGGGGTTACAGGGGAGTCTAACGTAGAGGATGCGTTGCGCTTGCGGTTGAGTCATGAGATTTCTGAATGGGACGAGGACGCATTCTGAGTAATCTTAATATAACTTAACTTTGTCCGGCTTGTCTGGCAGTTATCAGTTATCAGTTATCAGTTATCAGTTATCAGTTATCAGATGTGAGTTTTCAGTTCACTGTTTACTGTTTACTGAAAAGCTTCCCACACCCCACACCCCACTTCCCCACTTCCCCACACCCCACACCCCACACCCCACACCCCACTTCCCCACACCCCACACCCCACACCCCACACCCCACTTCCCCACACCCCAATTCATAATTCATAATTCATAATTCATAATTCATAATTCATAATTCATAATTCATAATTCATAATTCCCACACCCCACTTGCGTCTAAGGTTAAACTTTAATTCCTAGTACCTGTGTATGGGTTCCCCGCGCTTGGGTGACACCGATGGTTCTTTCCGATGCTTCAATCATCGGCCGACGCAAACTAACGACAATAAACTGCGCTTGTTGTGCTTGTTTTTGAATCATTTTAGCCAATTTTTCTACATTGGCCCCATCTAAAAACATATCCACTTCATCAAACGCATAAAAGGGAGAAGGACGATATCTTTGTAGGGAAAAAATAAAGCTTAAAGCGGTTAAAGATTTTTCACCTCCAGACATGGAACTTAATCGCTGTACGGGTTTTCCTTTCGGATGTGCCACCAGATTTAAGCCACCATTAAAGGGGTCATTTTCGTCTTCTAGTTGTAAGTAACCATCGCCATCGGACAGGGTGGCAAATATGGTCTTAAAGTTTTCGTTCACAGCAGTAAATGCTTCCTGAAAAGCATTAAATCTGAGGGTGGTAAAGTTTTCTATCCGTAAAAGTAGTTCGGTTCTTTCCCCTTCTAGAGTTTGCAGTTTTTCTGATAGTTCATCTAATCTCTCTTTAGTTTTTTGGTATTCTTCTAAAGCTAACATATTCACAGGTTCTAAAGCTGCCAATTTCTTTTGTAACTGCCGAATATCGCTTTGAATTTTCTCGAAATCTCGCTCGCTTTCAGGAATTTCAGGCAAGGGATTGGGTAAGTCGCTTTCTAGTTGACTAATTTCTGTCTGTAAAGTGGTTAGTAATGCTTGTCTTTCCTCTTGATTGTTGACCAACTTTTCTGATTGCCAGATAGCCTGTTGTTGTTGGTTTTGTTGTTGTCGCAAAACTGTCTCTAATTGGTCTCTTTTTTGCTTGGTTTCCCCTATTTGTCGGGATAATTGCTGTAAACCTTGATTGATTTCTAAAATATGGTGATCAAGTTTTTCTATCTCCAGATTACCGATATTTCTCTGATTAACTGCATCGGTGATTATTTTCTCAATCTCGGTAATTCTATCCGCAGACTCTTGACTTTTTTCCTCTAGTCTGATTTGTTGACTTTGTAAATCTTTTAACTGTTCGCGGACTGTAGCGAGGTGATTTTCTTGGGTTTGTAACTCTAATTCTTGAGCGCGAATTATTCCCTGTACCTGTTGCCATTCGCTATGGGTATGATTGGCCTCTAAAGCAGTTAATTTCTCCTGTTCTTGCTGTAAGGATAACTCTAACTCTGGAATTTCTCTAGTTAATACCTCTAACCGTTGACGAGAAATAGTAATTTCCTCTTGCTGGCCCGATAATTGACGGGTTAAATCCTCTTTTTCTGTGGTTAAACGTTGTAAATCCTTGCTTAATTGTTGTAGAGATAATTGATTTTCCCGATGACTTTGACGGGTTTCGGTTAACTGTTGGGTTAACTGACTGATAAGATGATTAACTTGGGTGATTTTTTCTTCGTTGCGGGTAAGAATGCGATCGATTTCTGCTAATCTTTCCCGTAGAGATTCCGCTTCACTAGACTCCTTCGGAGAAATTTTACCAAAACGCAGCCCCGATCGCGTCGGTTGGCTGCCTCCGGTCATAGCGCCAGTCATCTCTAATAACTCGCCATCCAAAGTAACGATGCGATATTGATTGATATAATAACGGGCAGAATCTATATCCTCGAAAACCACGGTACTGCCAAAAATATAGTTAAAAACCTCCCGATACTGGGGTTGAAACTTAACCAAATTCACCGCTAAATCCAGATAACCCCGCGCATGACGCAGAGAGGAAATATCCTGGGGACGGGGAGGACGAATTTTATTCAGGGGTAAAAAAGTGGCCCTACCGATGCGACGCTGTTTTAGTAAGGCAATTCCGGCAGCCGCGACGCTATCATCTTGGACGACTACATGACCTAAACGACCTCCGGCGGCGATTTCCAGAGCAATTTGATAACGTTCCTCTACTTCCCCCAATTGTGCCACTAATCCGCAGATTCCGGGCAAATCTGACTGTAATAATATTTGAGTAGCATAGGTTCCCTGGGCCTCCTGTTGCGCTTGCTTGGTCGCTTCCAGTTTATCTAATTCCCTCTGTTTGTCCCGTTGTTCCTTGAGCAGACGTTTTTGGGTGTCCTGACTGATGACGCGATTTTGTTCGGCAATGGTGAGTTTTTGGGCTAAATTTTGAATATCGGGTTCCGATTGATTAATTTTTTGTAATATTTCTTGACTTTCTTCCGTTTTTATGCTAATGACTTGCTCTAATTCTTGCAGACGTTGACCAGCTTCTACTATATTAGTTTGCAATCGATCGCATCTTTCGGTCAATTGGGCCCGTTGGCTACGGTAGGGGTTTAATTGTTCCTGAAGACGGGTAATATTGCGGGAAAGGTCACTTTGTTCTTTTACCCAAGCTTCTGACGCTTCCGCGAGACTACTTGCTTGCAGACGATGGGTTTCTAGGGTTTCCCTTGCGGTTTGGGTTGTCCGTAGGAGATTGGGTAAAATTTCAGTTTCTAAACGGCTTTTTTGGGCAGTAATCTGGTTTAATTCGCGATTATAGCGATTAATTTCCTCTAAAAGTCTGGTTTTCTGTGCCTGAGATTCTTTTTCGAGGTTTTCTAACTCTTTTTGTCGTTGTTGCTGTTGTTGTCGTTTGGCCTGTTGACTCGCTAATCGGGAAGTTAGGGACAGGTGTTCATCTTCCCCAAAAGCTTTAACCTGTTGATTGAGTTTCTCTAATTCTTGACTATTTTGGGCGATTTGTTTGGATAAATTGGCGATAGTCTCCGTTAAAACCTGTTTTTCCCTTTCCCCAGCTTGAATTTGTTCTTTTACTTGCTGGCAGCGCTGCTGGAGATTTTGCCAATGGAGGACAATTTCCCATTGTTGTTTTTCTTGGACTTGGGCCTTGAGTTTTTGGTATTTTTCGGCTTTAATGCGATCGAGTGCTAATTTCTCCAGAGATTTTTGCAATTCTGTGGCAATAATTTGGCAGCGTTCTTCCCTTTCTTTAACCGAATCGATATTCTCCTTAGTTTTCTCAATTTTGCGGTCAAATTCGGCTACTCCTGCCAATTCGTCGATAATTTCTCGTCTTTCCTTGGCATTCATGCTGATAATTCGGGTTACGTCCCCCTGTAACACCACGTTGTACCCTTCGGGATAGATGCGTAAACGGTTTAATTGGTCGTGAAGTTCGCTAACCGTACAGGTTTCCCCATTGATATAGTAGGTAGAAGTATAGCTGCCACCCTTAGCCACTTTTAAGCGTCGGGAAACCGTCCAATCCCTATCGGTTGCGTCAGGAATATCGCTAACATCAAAAGTCACCGAAACACTCGCTTCTGAGCTATGACGTTGACTGTTATAGCTGTGATTGACTAAATCCGGTAATCTTTCGGCCCGCATTCCCTTGGAAGTAGCTAATCCCAAGCAAAATAGCAATGCGTCAAGGATATTCGACTTTCCCGAACCATTTGGACCAGAAACCACCGTAAACCCCGGTAAAAAGGGTATAGGAGTCGTTCCCCCGAAGGATTTGAAGTGTGAGAGTTCGACCTTTTTGATGTAAACCATGGCAATAAGCAAAAAGTAGGCAAGCTATCAGCTGTCAGCTGGAATCGATAAGGGATAACTCCGGTTTATCCTTGACAATATCCTCAGACTTGACCGGAGATGAGTTTGATTAGTTGCGTAGTTGGAAAATTTTATGACAACACCCTTATAGAAAAATATAGCTGATAGCCCCCTTAGATGGCTTGAATCCATTCCTTGACTTGGTACTCTGTCCAGATGCCATTTTGCCAGTAGGGATCCGCTTCGATTAATTCTCGCACTTCTGACTCGCTGGCTGCCTGATAAATTGCGAAAACTTGGCTTAAATCTGCCGTTGGTCCGATAGTAACGAGAATTCCCCGTTCTTTCTGTTGATTTAATCCCTCTAGATGTGCTTGACGATAGGGTGCGCGTTTTTCCAGCACGTTTTCACAATAACTACCCCAGACAACAAATTTCGGCATATTTGACCTGTACTCTCTTGATCTGTTGCTATTTTACGATCGAATCGTCAATCAGACTAAATCAATCTAGAAAAGTGGGGGGGGGTTGGAGTTGGCTGATTTTGTCTATGCCAAAGTTTTACAGAAAGTTTAAGTAGAGTAATCGATAAACTACGCCTACCCATTAGTTTGAGGTAGGCGTTTTTAGCTAAGGAAGTCTCAAATTAGTTAGGGACTTTTGCGAAAGACAAGACCTATTCCTCCTAAGGTAATTAAACCGATAACGATAGAAGGTTCAGGAACTTTGCTAAAAGTTAGGCTACCTTGTCCTGCAATACCCAAGCGAGGAGTATAGGTAAAAGCCGCTTCACTTAGTTCAAAAAATCCGCTAGTCAGGGCAAAATTAGCGATGGGAAAGAAGGCATTAGTAGAGGTGACACTATAATCGATGCCAATAAAAGTCCCATCGAAATAATTAGCCACGGGAGGGGCATCGGCCGAAGTGAGATTAAAGCTATGGTCGAGGAGATTAAAACTAATATTGGTCAAGGGGATAGATTCAAAATCTACGCCTGTAATCGCCCCATCATCGAAACTGGCCGAACCAGAATAACTCCCATTCAGACTTCCAGAAGTTATAACACCTTGAAAATTGTAGGTGATATTTGCCGCTTGTAAACTATTGACATTGACGGCAAAATATGCTAGGGCTAAACCTGTGATTACAGCAACTTTATTCATGGAAATTACTCCTTAAAAAAAACGGTGGGCATTGATAGCCCACCAAAAAAAACTAGAACAGGAAATTGGCAAGGTTATTCAAGACCGCCACCGCAACGTTATTAATTAACGCTAGGGGTAAAGGACTTGCGGCAGTTCCAAAACCATCAGTATCGATATTGAGAACCGTACTACTACCACGAGCAGTAAAAGTGATATAACCATCAGCAATGGGATTACTGCCGGTGTAATTCAAACTATTAAGCAGTTGCGTGAGAACAATTTTGTCGCTGCCGACGGTAAAATCAGTAATAGTATCACTGCGATCGCTCAAACTGACATAAACAAACAAATCATTACCACCTAAACCAGTTAGGGTGTCGCGACCTTGAAACCCGACTAAGACATCATCACCGGTAGTACCCACTAGATTATCAATGCTGGCCGTACCCGAACGAGTGGAACGCAAAACTTCATCACTGCGGAAATTGAGGTTTTGCAGACGGGTATCAAATTCTCTGCTCACATCTTCCCCTAAAAAGGGTTGATTGAAGAAATTCGCCCGTAAATACTCCGCAAAAGCGTCCTGTTCCGTACCATCGGGGGCAAAAGTTGCATTTCCAGTGAAGTTGGGTGTACTGCCTAGCAAATTGACGCGATTGCGCTGGGGAATGGTATAACCATCACCGCCATCAAGAAGAAAAGAAAGCGTCACCATGCGGAAGCTACGATTAGCATCACCGACAATTGCGCCATTTTGCACCACCACATCGATAACTGTGCCGTTTTCATCCTTGATTACCAAAGATTTTATCCGACTGCCAGCGGGGTCATCAAGGTCGAAACTGAAGGCCATTCCTCCCACTTGCGGGAAACGGCCTTGGGAATTAGCAGGATCATTTGTACTAGCTGCCAGACCATACTCCAAAATCCCCTTTAATTCACTCGCGGTGACAGTGGTGAGACTAAGGGAATTATTAAAACTGAGGGCATTTTTAATCGCTACTTCTGAAATTCCCCCGGCCGGTTTCACTCCGGGTACTTCTTCCGGTGCTACCCGTACGGCTTCCGTACCGGTGGGAACGATGATACTGCCAATGCTATTGCGAATACCACCGCCATTTTTCAGGGAAATAACCACGTTAGCATCGGTTTTTTTGGCCTCAGCTAGGTTAGCATCGGCGGTAATATTGCCGAGGTTGGTTTCCTGTTGGCGAACTCCATCTAATCCTGTCCCCGACCGTTGACCGTTGAGGAAAACTCGCGTAAAACCGAAGAAATTGCCTTCTTGAGCGTTAATAACCCCTCTGAGGGAATTGGTAATCCCCCGAATTTCGGGGTCTTCTAATCCTGTTCCCCCCACTTCCGTCACCCCTTGGGCATCGGTGGCGTAAGCGCCGCTAATATTGGGATTGTAGCTTTCGGGAATGATATGACCACTGCTATCAAAATCGATAACTAAGCGCCCGACGTATTTGTAATTAGCGTCGGTATTAACTACCGCTACCGGTTTTCCCTCCGGGTTAGTTTTGACAATGGGGTAAACGCCCTGGAAGGTGTCTCCGGCGCGTAAACGGTCATTTTCGTCGGTTAAACGAGTATGGGAACCACCAGCGACAATAATATCGACATTGCGTAAACGTTCCGCTAGGGCCTGTTCGATCGATAATTGTTGCATATGGGCTAACAAAACGACCTTATTCATCCCCGGATTAGCGGCCAAAAGTGCATCGACGGAAGCTTGAATAATGGCCGCTAAAGCATCAAGGTCATTTGGATTAGCAGGAGAAACTCCCACGTTACCCGGACTGGAAATTGAGCGTAAAATCGGGGTAGTTGCCCCAACAATGCCAATTTTCTCGCCATCGGGCAGAGTAATCACCGTACTCTTAGCGATTTTATTAGCAATGGTACTCGCTTCCTGACCATCGGCAGTCACTAAACTGGCTAAGTTGGTATCGGGGGCAAAATTAAGATTAGAACTGAGATAGGGGAAATTTGTACCCGGATAGTTGCCATTGGCAAGAATTAGATTACGGACAACTGCTGTACCTTGATCAAATTCATGATTGCCAAAAGCGTTCGCTTGTACTCCCAAATTGTTGAGAATCTGGATATCGCCGCGGCCAACTGCCCCGAATACCTGTTCGCTGGCCCCGAAAAATAGCCCCGGAATGTAGGCATCTCCAGACGCAAGGGTGAGGGTATTGGCAAAACCTGCTACACCATCGTTATCGATGTCCTGCTGTTTGAGGGCATTTAACACCGCACTCATGCGCGGGGCATCATCAAGGGCTGAAATTCCGCCTTCGTTGTCGGAAAAATGGAATAATTGCAGTTTAAAGGGTTGAGGGGTGGTTAAATTTAAACCAATTAAAACGGGATCATGATCACTGGTACGATAGGGGTTAACTTGGTAGAGTGCAGAGGGGTTTAAGGGAGGATTGGAGGGATTTTCCCCGGGGTCAACGATATTGTCATCGTAGTCGAAAACACTAGGTTCATCGGCGTTAATGTGCCATTCTGTCACTCCCGTTACCTGGGAGGCTAAACTAGCATTAGCGAGAGCATGGTCAAGATAACCAGCTTGACCATCGAAAACGTAGGAATAAGCGTTAATACCCCCAAATTGACCCACTAAATTTGTATATCCGGCGGATTCGAGCGCTCGAATAGGGTCTTCTTGGGCGTAGGCATTGAAATCCCCGATAATTAAATAATCCCTATCACCGCTATTAGTGGGATCCGTGGCTATCCAATCCCTTAAGGCTAAGGCCGCATTGGTGCGACTGGCATTCCAGAAACCTTGACCATCCCCTCGATCGAAGTTAGGATCACTTGTATTAGTTAAACCCGATTGACCTTTTGATTTTAGGTGATTGACGACTAAATTAAATTTGGCACCGGTATTGACTTCTTGGAAGGCTTGTGCTAGGGCGGGACGATTGCGAGTATCATCGAAACGAGCATCAACGCTACTGTCTAAGATCTTAAAATCACCTACAGGGGTAACTTTAGCGGGTTTGTAGATGATTCCCACCTTAATCGCATCAGTGCCAATTGTACCTGTGGGGATAAAAGCGTAGGTTCCTGCACCTGCAACGGCATTTAAAGCGTTAACAAGCTTAGATATCGCCCCATCGCCGTTATTTTCCAATTCTATCAACCCGAAAACATCGGCATCAAGACCGATAAGTGCCGTGACTAATTTCTCCTCTTGACGCTGGAATTCGTTGATACTATTGGCACCCCGGGCATTATTAGTGCCATTGGCGATGGTGGTAAAGTAATTAAGGACGTTATAACTGGCAATTTTTAGGCGACCACCCACATTAGTGGGCGTTTCTGAGCGATTATTGACCGCTTGGAAGTCCACACCTTGGTTATTCTGGATGCGATAGACTCCAAAACGTTGGTCTAAAACTCCGGTTAATCCCGTTACTGTGTCCCCGGCCCGTAAAATATTACTGGTACTGAGGGGATTGCCACCACGTCCGAATAGAGTCGTCGGAAAAGTGAGATTACTACCATCATCTAGGGTAATTCGTCGCAGATTATTACTCGCTTGTAAAGTATTGGCATCTGTCCCCGGATTGGTAACGTTAGTGGGTTGCTGTAAACGTCCCCCGGAGGATAAAACCACACTACCAAAACGACCAAGTTGGAAATATTCGGTTAAAGAGAGAGTTTCGGCGAAAGTTGTCCGCATTCCCTCAAAAGCTTCTAAAACTTGCGGTTGAGCATTCGCGTTCGAGAGATTGCTAATAGTGGCGGCCGTGGGTAAGGGATTATTATTAGAAATAATTAACGCTTCTGTGATGCTGCTCAGTTGGGTTAAGGATACCCCCGCGTTACCAAATTCACTAACTGTTCCTGTAATTCTAACTTTATCGCCGATAGTAAGGTTAATAATCGGGATATTGCCTTCAAAAATAAATAAACCTTCGGAAGTCAGAGGATTACTATCGCTATCGCTATCTTCCTCCTGAAGATAAAAACCACTTAATCCCGTATTACCCTGGAAATCTCCCACCACGATCGCCTCTACAGTCACCAATTGATTTAAAATTGGACTGACTAAACCCGTGCCTTGAATTTCATGGATTTTTACGAGGGTAGGAGTGGGTAGAATATATGTACTGGGGGCAGCTAAACCAGTCACGGCAATATCATCAATTGCGTATTCATCGCGACTACCGCTACCACTAACATCATCTCCTGTCCAACGCAGGAAAAAATTACTATTAGCGGCGATACTTAATCCAGAAAGGGTAATAGAACGAGTTACCGACTGCCAACCGGAACTGTCCAGCTTATCCGGGGTGATAAAGTCTAAACTGCTAACAGCAGTAAAAGTATTTCCGTCCCCAGAATAGGAAAAATTCAGAGAATTAGCCCGATTTTGGTCGTTGCGAAAGCGGATGATATAGGAAAGAGTAATCGAATCCACTAAGCTATTAGTGACATTCTGTAAGCGTAGGGTGATAGCGCCGGGGGTAAAATCATCTCCTGTGGGTTGTACCCCAAAAGCATTATTTCCCGAAGCGATGCTGAAAGCATAAACTCCCCCAGTGGTGACAGGGTTAGATGTCTGTCCTCTGGCAAAATCTCCTGAAGAAGTACGGGTGTCCCCATGGGTCATGCTGCCATCGGAAAGACCGGAAATAATCCAAAGGTCGGAATCTAGCTGACCTAGACTCGGAATCGGGGCGAATCCCGAACCAGTAAAAGCATTAAAATTTTCTGTAAAGGTAGCGTTACTCATACTGTAGTGATCAAGATGCCTTTACTACCTTAGAGTCCAGAAATTAATCTGGGGTAAACCTGTAGTTAAGGGACAGTGTTAGTTCAATTAAGCAATATTTATCGGTGATTTATCGAATGGGGTGCATTGTCAACTGTATTGCCTTTAAACTGAGTAGGGGTCGAGAAGGTCGTCGTCCCCATCCCCTGCCATTCCGAACCGTACATGAGACTTTCACCTCATAGGGCCTCTAGTTTGACTGTTCCCTTTGTCAAGTTAAGGAAGTTACAGTGAGTTGGATGCTATCTCGATTATTGCCATAGGCGATGATCACATCGTTAGCAAAGCAGTAAAGCCGTCCTGTTTTTGGGGCTATAAACTGTTTATTTGTGCCGATGAGGAAGAAACTATCTTGATCTTTATCAATTGAACCAATCAGTGAAAACCAAGCTGAATTAGGCATTCGTCGTAGTCCTTCACATAGTTTCAGCAAGAAATTAAGTAGGGAGGCACAATTATTTGTAGGATGGGTTAGCGGTAGCGTAACCCATGCGGGCGTTGGGTTTCATGCTTCAACCCAACCTACGTTCATCTTATATTTAATTCCACCCACCCACTTAGGACTTTCATAACCATCAGCATTAGAGGTAATTGTCCAGTCTGTCCATTGACCTGTTGCTTGAAAATGATATTCTTGTCCAGCGACAATACGCTTAAATTCTATAGGGGAGGAAAAGCGCAGGATTTTCCCATGTATCGCCTTTCCTCCTTAAAGATTTCAACTTTGCCATCACTTCAAGAGTTGCACCTTATCTGAGATTATTTTTAATAACCACAAACCAAGGTCTGAAATCAGGTTTGGTGACTTTGATGTGTCCCTGATCGTCTAGAGAAACAATCGTTTTTGCCACACTATCTCCTACATTCCCACCGATGACTTCTAATTGATTGTTATTTTTGGCAACCACAATATCACAATGAGATTCAAAATCTCCTTGATCAATAATCTTCCAATAGGTTAAACCCGCATTTTCTCCTCGCGGCGCACAGATTAGATCGCCAACAGATGGACGAATCCAATCAATGGGATAGCCTCGAAAAGAAGCATTAGGATTGTCCCGATTTTTGACGGCATCAACGATGTAAGTAGCGTGACGGACACTATATTTAAACTGATCACCTGCCCGTGATTGTTTCATAATAAAAGAAATAAAAGCGGCTGACCAAGGATAATTATCCCAGCCTCCTTGATTTTTATCTGCTATTCTGGGTAATCTACAAAAGTCACCTCTAGGGGGTGTTTTTACACTGCGCCAGTAACGATTAACTATGTTACATTGAGCATATTCTAGAGGTCTTTCAGCTGTTCCTGTATCTCTGCGTATTTCAGTATCTGCTTTAGCTCTGACAACAATGGGTGGATTATGAAAATTTCGCCATTCTTTAACAGCGTTTTCAGCCACTTTTTCTTGAAAGATATGAGCTTTTGTTGCCCCAGTAATGACTAAAAAGCTAATAGTTAATAATCCACCAGCAATTAGAGTATTGAAAAGTTTCATAACTCCCTCCTTTCCCTTATTTGAGAGATAGAAAAAAAGATAATTAAAACAATGAACAAAGATTCAATTGATCAACAATCTTCTGAACCTCCTGTAACAGAGCATCAGCTTCAGGACAAATTTCAGCTTCTAGGCGGTTAATTGGTCCCCAATGTTTTCGGAGATTTCTTAAGCCAATAGCAGCAAATTCGGCGGCAAAAGCCGGACAAGCTTTCGACAAGCGTTGAAATTCTTTTCCTTTCCCTTCTCCATAGTTTTCCCAGTCTTGAGGAGGACAAGTAACCCCTTCCTTAAAGATTTCGATAAACCCTGATGAATTGGCTAAATACTGTTCAAATAACTGAGGTAACAATAGATGAGAATTTCGGGCATTATAGCTTGTTTGAAATAATCCCGCTTCCGCCGTTTCAGCAGTGGTATTGCTGGCTGAACGATCACGTCCTTCACAGTGTTTTCCAGAACTTTCTCGCATTCCTAAACCTATCAGCAAGACAAATAAATGTCTGAGGGTATCAACCCCTGCCACGCTATTATTCATCCCTAAATCACGGAATTTCTGAGCGTAGTGTGCTAAGGCATCTTTATCGGAGTTTCCTGTGTTAGCTTTCGCCATTTCTTTGGCAAAGGGATTAGCTGCTTTCAACTGGCAATAAACCTTAGCGTAGACAACTGCCATCCCTTTAATGTAACCTTTGGGTGCAACTCCTCGATCGAGCCAGTGATAACGGGCTATTTGGGAATTAGCGGCAACCTCAATAATTTTATCAAGTCCATCCGTGGCGTAAACAACATTAATATAGATACTGGTTTCTGCCTTTTTTTGATTTCCTTGCTCAAAACCGATGGCGGTAATTTTGCGCTCACCGATATTGGTAAATCCTGAATAAGTAATCGACCAAGAACCATCCGCTTTAACCTGACCACTGCCTAGGGAATATTGTTCGTCTGCTTTTAGTTCTACAGTGACTATTCCAGGATCGACTTTGCCTGTAAAAGTAACAGGTTTTAGACATTCAAATCGAGCATGATTGGTAGGATTGATAATTTGTAAGGTACTCATAGATTACTCCTGTCAAATTTATCTAAATTCTGTGTTATTGAACTTGAATACAAGGTAAGTTTTCCGTTAATTCTTGTAATCTTACCCAGAAAAATTGTGTGGGTTTACTTTCTATTCCTTCTTTTTCGAGAAGATTTTGTGATTCTTCGGCGGCCTGTTTTCCGGCTAAAGCGTGTCGGCGATCGCATTCACATTGAGATAAGTTAGCCGCCTGTTGATAATAATCAATAGCTTTTGTGAAATTTCCAGAAACTTCTTGAGTGAAAGCTAACCGAAAATATCGATCTAATACTGTTTCATTGGGTTGAGGTTCAGGGTCAGGATTAAGAGGTCTAGAAATGTCACAAGATGGGAAAAAAGTTGTTGTCTCTGGTTCAAGCGTTAAAGGTTGATCTAGAGAAGATAGCATACACCCCGCTAATAACCCAATAATCATGAGTAATATGAGGCTAAATTTCATCTAGCTATCCTCCCTTTTTAACTACTTTCAGGGAACAGTCAATCAACAGATATTACCAAAGGATAATTGCACCCTGACCACTGGCTTGAGCGGTATAAAGTCGTAATCGAAGATAATAGGTTCGTCCTTTAATTAAACGAGTGATAATTTGTGCATTGTTGTCCAAACCACTATTATCATCACCTGCCATATAGCGAGGTGTTCCATTGACATCTTCAAATAAGACAATTACCGTATCTAAATGACCGATGGTTTCAATAGTATATTTTCGGGGTTCCTCTGGTCGAATGATAAAATCGAGTTGCTCACTAGGATTGATGTTGATTAAAATTGACTGATACGGTTTGAGTTCAATATTGACTTCAGATGTCCGCGGATAAAAACGTTTAACAGTTTCAATGTCAATCGGAGATAAGCCTGGTTCAGGAATCAAAGGTAGAGTTTCATAACCCGATGGCGAGAGGATTAATCCCTCCTTAAAATGATAGTGCATGATGGAATTTTTATCCCAACCTGAACCTTTAACTAAATCGGGAGAAATTTTGCGAATGATATTATTATACGTCTTTTCCCGTGACCAATAATTAGGATCTCCCGCATAAGTTTGATAGACTTTTTCTTCATTCCAGACAATACCAGCTAAGGGATTTTGATGTTCATGGGGAAAACCAAGGGCATGACCAATTTCATGTAATGCCGTATCTCGTCCGTAGGGAGTGGTTAAATCCCAACCAAAATTCATCGTCCGTTCACGGGGATTGGTCACATAATCGATGGCATCGCGTCCGATATAAGACCAAGATCCCTCTTGTGGATCAAAACCAATCCGAATTTCTGCTTCACTGGGATCGGTAACTTCAACAAATGCTAAACCAATGCCTAAATTTTTCCATGTATTGAAGGCTTGGCGGACGGCTTCTTTTTGTCTTTCTTCTCCTCGCCAACGACTAGGTGTATCCAAAAAGCAATAATGGAGTATCGTTCGATTAACCCATTTTTTCTGACTGATCAGAATGAGAGAAGCCCGATTTGGGTCAATATCCTCTGATAGAAGACGCTCTGGGACAGCCGGTAAACTGCAAAAGGCAGGATGTTCTAACTGTTCAAGTTTGGGGATTTCTTCATCTAATTCTTGACCGTGACCCTCAAACAGACTCTCATCAGCAAATAATTCTGCGATCGCTTCAGGTTGGGGTTCAATACTATTGTAGATGTCTTTGACCTGTTGTTTAAAACGATCCCAATCATTTAGAAGTAATCGGGGACAGTTTTTTCCCGTCCAATGTTTATGGGTAACAACGTTACTGAGAGGAATATTGAGGTCATACATTAAGATCGCCGTTAAGGTAGCCGCACGATCATTAGCAGCTTCTTGATCAATCCCTTCATTCATGCAAATCTCAATACCCACACTTTTCTTATTACCTTCACCACTTCCGGCGTGCCATCCTTTTTCATTGACAGGTAAATGTTTAATAGAACGCTTGTCGTCAACAGTATAATGCCAAGAAACCTTCCGATTTTGAGCATCTTGACCTTTTACATATCGGGCATGGGCGCGAGCATCGGCCCCCCTTCCCGAGTTATCAGTGTTATGAATAGTGATGAAACTAGGCGTTATTTTTGTGTTGGGACGATTAGAATTTGACTCAGGAATTAAGTCGATTTCTAAATTTAAGCTTTCTCCAAGTTTTTTACGGCTAACCATCATTTTAATCCTCAATTTTCCCAAAAGGCAACAAGTATTAACTCCCCTCTCCCACACACAGAAGAGGGGAACTTGCTGATTTAACTACTCATGATTTGCTCAAACAGGAAAAGCTCATCTTCTGAGAGTTGCACATTTTCTTCGATAAACGCTGGCATTCCCGCTCCAAGATTGACAGCTTCAGGTAAGGCTTCAGGGACAGGGAAGTTATTCAGTTTGGTTAACCATTGTTGAGCTAAGTTAGCGATGTGATGCGCCCGATCCATATCATTAATGACTTTTCTCGCATTCACAAAGTCAGTACGGTTAACACTGACATATTGCCCTAAGCGTCGTCCCGTAAAGATGCCATTAGCCATCCCATGAACAAGGATATATAAAGAAATACTTGGCTCTAAGGCTCGATCGGGATTATTAACGAGATCAACTCCTAAAATATTGCTATATTTCTGATAGTTCGTTCTCCAAGTCAGTTGCACATAGCCTCGACCGTAGTAAGGATAATAACGAAGATTTTGTCGTCGCCATTCTTCGGTTTTCCAAAAGGCTTCTCGCACTGGTTTATAAGTATTGGCAGTTTCATGTTGTACGGTTGCCATAATATAGGCAATCTGAGTTCTTAAGGTTAAGCCGTGTTTTTGACCTTCTTGAATCACCGCACGAGCTAAACCATCAGGCAGAGGGGGTTGAGGGGGTGGGGGTAAAACGCCGTTTGTACTATATCGTAAGAGTGCCTTGGCGGTAGAAGGACCCAAGATGTCTCCCCCCGTCAGTCCTTTTTCTTCTTTAAAATCCCGTAAGGCTTGCCGAGTAATGCCCCCAAAATCACCGTCAATGGTGTAATTGTATAAATTTAATCCTTTAAGGATGGTTTGAATTTCTCGACAGAGTTCTTCATCCTCGTTTAACGGAGAAGAGGCAATTTCGCCGAAAGTAATGTATTTATTTTGGTCGATAACTTGCTGTAAGGTACTCATTCTGGATGCTCCTTGTCAAAAATTGACATAATTGACTTATTAAACGCCGACAAAGCGACGGACTAAAATGGCTACACGAATGAAGTAATCAATCACCTGTTGTGTCCGAACCGCACGGTCAATATCTTGGCGAATACTGCGGCATTGGGCAATAATTTGAGCGTGATCCGTTCCAATGACAACAAGACGAATTAATGCGCCTCTGACAGCATTTAACGCTTTTTGGCATTGTTCAATGGCATCATAAAGTAAATCAGCCAAAGCCCAATCATTGTTATCTTCTGCCCTCAGTAATTCAAACTGTAGGCGAAATTCGATGTTTTTAAGTCTGTTTTCCGCTTGGCGGAGAATTTGCAGATCAATAGGTGTTCCGACGGGAAGATTGGCGGTTAAGCTCACGGTATCGATCAGTTGTTTGATCTCAGCCATGATCTTATTAAGATTGGGAGATGCAGTTGTAACTGTTTCTAAGCTTTCTCTGTTCAAATCTACGTCTTTTGGTACTAAAGGGGTTAAGGATACATTTAACGCCGATAACACTCTCGGTAAATGACAAGCAATTGCGTGTTCTTGTCTGGGATCGGGATTTGATTCTCCCGCAAAGTGTAAACCAACCCCTTCATGGGTTTGAGGATCGTACCAAATTGCTCCCGAATCACCCCCTGCGCTAATTTCCTCATTATCGGGATTATTAGGGATAATTGCCACAATTTTGAACCCTTGAACCGTTTTGCTGCCCACTGGATAAGTCAGAGTGTATGATCCCACCCCATCAATTTTGCCTCGTGTTACTCCCGTAGTTCTGGCTGATTTTTCTAAAATTTGACCGACATCGCTTAAACTAGCCAAACGAGCCGATTTAACGACCACTCCCGTGTTAAACTGAGCCAATTCAAGGCTACGATCTGAGGGACTATCCCAAAAAGCGATCGCTGCGTCCCCTTCTTCATTCAGCAGAGAACGCCCTAACCATCCCACTCGATCAAGGGTTAATCGTCCGCCATCAGCCGCACCGGGTTGAATAACCTCATCCCCTGGAGAAGCTTCCTTACTTCCGACTAAAACGTGCCAATTACTCAAGATACAAGGTTTTCCTGTCATCTTATCATAGACGATCGCCCCTAAAGTCCCCGTCGCTGTCCGAAAATGACCCACACTAATTCCTGGTTGAATTGGATTAAGACGAGTTTGCCGTTTCAACGTTGTTTCTGCCACAACAGCTATATGAGGTCGATAAATCCCTTGAATCACGTCAAGAGGAATACCATCAATCTCTTTGGGGAAGATTTCCACTGCTTCTAAGCTAGATTCCGGCAGTTTTTCCTTAACATGAACTCGAACGACAATATTATCCGTGGGTTGACCTTCCGTGTATTGATAACCGACATCAACCCCTGTGACGTAATCCCTTCCCATGTAGGCTTTAAAGGCTTTTTGATAAGCTCCTTGCAGTTGAGCTTCGGAATAGTTAGTAGGCATAGTTGCAACCTCTCGTTAATTAAATGTTTACTGAGAACAATTTAGGGGGGCAGATGCAGAAGAACTGACTTGCCAACGCTGTTGAGGAAGTTCATTGAGAATTCGGTTTAAAGCGGCATCCTTTTGAATGCTTGTCTGAATCTCGGTGATTTTGCTATTAACGCTGGTTAAATCGCGACCACTTAAACTGGAAGCAATGCCTAAAGCGGTGGTAATCTTAGCCACAATTTCGTTAAGACTGAGGCGATCGTAGTCTTCAATTAAAGCCGAAAGTTGTGTGCCTGTTTGGGCAGTTAAGAGCAATTTAGCCGTTGCTTGACAGACGATTGTGGTTTCTTGGGCATTAATGGTAAAAAGTTGATCAAGCAATTGATTCGCTGTCTCGATAATTTGTCTTCGTTCAGCGTCTGTGGTTGCTGAAGCATAACGAGTGCGTAGTTGAGCAAATTGATAGAAAATCCAAACCCGATTAGCATTTTTAGGACTGGGGGGATTTTGACGGATCATTTCGGCTAAAAGAAGCATTTTCACGGTTAACCTTCGTGCAGGTTCGGCTGCACTTGCCACTGCTTTCGATTCTGTCCCTAATAAGCCTGCTTGCTCAAGATTGGTAAAGGTTTCCGCGGCGACGACATATTCTTGACGCAGATCATCGAGAGCTTCGTTGACGGGATTAGGAATGGCTGGACTAATACCCAGTATTTGGCCAATAATTTTATTAATTGCCTCTGGATTGCCAAAATCAAGGTTAGGATCAGTTAAAAGCCTTCTGACTAGGACTTCTCGGCGCTGATTTTCAGGTCTAGCATTCGCTGTAAGTTGATAAATGACTTTGGTGGCGGCGATCGCTTCCGTGGCTTGAGTCTGAAAATTGAGGGCTGTTAGTCGTAAAATTGCCCTTCTTTCGGGACTGCATCCATTCAACGTCAAACTTAAAGCCAGAATTCCTAAGGAACCGAGCACCCATCCTTGAATGGAAGATTCTTTAAGCATAGATTTTCCCTCACTATGAATGATGTTAAATATTGGCTAGGAAACCAAAAACAACAGAGAGTTAAGCCGTCCAATTTACATCTGTCCCTCTGGTGTCAACATGAACAAAGTTTCGACTTGGATAAGTGCCAATCCCCCCGTGAAAGACATAGTTACCAATACCCGGAATATTAAAGGTTCTACCGCGATAGGAGCTTAATTTAGCCGCCCATTGGGCAGGAGTACCCCCACGAGCCACAAAATCTAAGGCTAGGGCTTTAGTGTGTTCAGAACCAGGAACACCGCCGACACAAGCGTTATAATCAGGATCTCGATAAGAACTGGTAATAACGATGGGGACACCTAGATCACTGCGTAGTTTGTTTAAAACGGTTAAGGTTCGTGCTAAATTTGGCCAAAGATTCTGAGGAGGGACGGAATTACGGGTATTGCCACAAGTGCGATTCCAATAGGGCGTTAACTCACGGCCTTTGAAATATTGCAAGCCTAAACCATCAATATAGTTTTCTAACTGTGAGGTTAGGGATTGAAGAACCACCTCTTCTGTCTCAACCACTTCAAACGGTTCGTTCTCTAAATAGGCTGCATTACTATGTAGGGCAAAAAGAAGGGATTCAATGTTTTCTAATCGTTCTGCCAAAATTTCTAAATTTAATGAGGACTGTTCTTGAGTATCGTTCATGATTTTGACCTGCATTTGGGGTAATTAATAGTATTGAGAATGAGGGAAAGCGTACTACCAACGGTAAAGAAATTATAGCGTTTCTGATTCACACGAGGTACATTCCCGATTCTGAACAGCTTAATCAGCAAAGGTTTAAGTGTGCCGCACAGATGCGAGAACCGCTATATTGACTTTTCCTAATAAGTTAAGTACCTAAGCAAAATTAATTACACATATCTAACCACCTCTTGCCTCCTGCCTTTTGCCTTTTGCCTATTTTCACTAGGAAATTAATTTTGCACGACTACTTACTAATCTTTTCTAATTCCCTTAAGCCTTAGTAAGCGAATACTCTCCCCCCACTGTTATCCTTAATTGCTATGTAAGACATTTAAGCAATTACTGTTGTCCCAGTGATTAAATCTTTAAACTTTGCTGCAACCTGATTTTCCCAAGCTTGAAAAATCAGATCATCTTCAAATAATTTTTGAGGATTAATGGTAGAATTAGGATTGATCAGAACTCCGATATCTCGGTATTCAGGTTGCTCATCTAAAGCGTAAGCTGCTAACTCACTACAAATCCATTTATCAGGACAGTTGAGAGCTTCAGACAGTAACTTTTTGATTTTTTGCCGTGATAAAAGATTGAGTATTTGACCAGGTAAACTTCCAGAAAAGGCATGAGCTAGGATTAGTTTATAGTCATATTTTTTACCTACTTCTGGTTTGAGAATCTCAACAATACGCTCTGCAATCTCATCAGTTAAATCTTTGGGTTTGCGGAAGAAAATTTGGCAATTAGAAGGTTGAAAATAGGGTTCTAGAGGATTTTCTTCTACCATATTCGTGCCAGCATTCGCTTCAATACAGGTATTTTCACCCGTAACGATGAGAGCGTGAGTAGCATAAATATTGCTCATTTTATCCCACTTAGTAAAATAAGCAATTCCTCGACCAACTGGATTTGTTCCGTCATAGGTAAAACCGATGTAACCCTTGTTATAGTTAACTCCGTAAACAGGGTTCAAGGTGACGATTTCAAGTTCGGCTTTTTGTTGTAGTTGAGTAGTCATTTTTTTGCCTCTCAGAACGTAACAAAGGAAGTTCTAACTCTGTTCGGAAGTGAAATATAGCGTTTCCTAAGCTATTGAGGTACACCTATTTTTCTTCCCTTTTGCCTTCTGCCTCTTGCCTTTTGCCTAAAACCCATAACTTTTGTACCTCAGCAGACTGAAAAACGCTATAGATGAGTTAGATAGCTGGCGTGACTAGGTAAAATTAGATGCGGTACTTATACTTAACACTCTAGATTATTTATCAGAACTTACTGCCCTTAAAGACTGCCAATTAATATATTTCTTTAGGTTTCTGTATATAAGTTTACAGAATATTGTTGAGCTATTTATTAACAAAAAAAGTTGAGTTTGATGGCAAAGTATCTTAACACCTAAGCTCGCCAACCTGAACTTTAGCCGATTCTCGATCGCAATTTTAGGCCACCCTAGCACTGCGCTCTTTTGCCACGAGGATTTTTACCGAGAAAAATGATCTGTCTGCCTGAGAACAGGCTATAGTGATCATCAAACCCTCAGTGAAAAACTTCCCGTGTCTTCAGTATTCCGCCTTCCTCGCTATTTTTCTCCCGCTCTGCAGCGTCGAGTCATCAAAACTCTCGCAGCAAAAAAAACCCGTCAATTCTTGACATGGGCGGCAGCTTGTGCTAGTTTTTTGATCCTCTGGGCGTGGAATTGGCAGTTAGTTTTGGCCACTTTAACCGGAGTGGGGGCGATGATTGGAGTTTACCATCTCCAGGGTCAAAACTGGCCATCGCTGTGGCTGTGGGGGCGTGCTTTTTTCACTGCCGATAGCGGTAAGTTAACTTTAGCGGTAGTCTGTGGCGGTTTGGGCAGTTTAGCCACCTATCTCGCTGTCGCCATTTGGACCTATGCCGAAAATCGCTGGTTAGCTCTAGCCTCAATTTTGCAAGGAATTGGCACGGTTTTGACTTTAATCCTGCTAGGATGGCATTTTCTCGACCATCGCGGTCAAAATGAGTCAAAAAACTTCGATCGCTGGTTAGAAAAATTAACAGTCAATGATCCCTTAATGCGCTTAATGGCAGTCCGACGTTTAAGTGAAATGGAACTTTCCCCCAGTCGTCGAGAACAATGCCAAGAATACTTCCGTTATCTTCTCTCGCGAGAAACCGACACGCAAGTGCGATCGGCTTTATTGGATAATTTTTCTGGCAAAGAAACAATCAAACCGCAACCTTTACAAATACCCCTACAGGTGAAAAAATCCCTCCTAAAATACGATTAATACTAAATCCTGTTTAAAAAGTATAGGGAAGTGGGGGAGTGGGGAAATTGAACTAAAACCCCAAAACCCCAAAACCTAAAACCTGTCTCCTAACGACCGGCTCCTGACTCGGAGAATACTGACGACCGACGACCTGCGCCTGAATCCTAGGCCACCATTTAAGATAACTGCTATAGTTAAAGCTAAAGGCTGACTGTAGAGGTTGAAGAGGATATTTTTTTACACCAAAGTTAACTCGCGCTCCTCGATATTTTGGAACATCAGGGTACTCAGATAACGTTCTCCAAAACTAGGCTGAATCACCACAATTAATTTACCCTCATTTTCCGGTCGTTGGGCCAGTTGAATCGCAGCGCAAAGATTGGCACCGGAAGAAATCCCCGAAAGTAAACCCTCTTCTTTGGCCAGACGACGACCAAATTGAAAAGCTTCCTCATCACTGACAGTAATTACCTCATCAATCAGATCTGTGCGTAAAACTTCCGGAATAAAACCCGCACCGATACCCTGAATTTTATGGGGACCGGGATTACCACCAGAAATCACCGGACTATTGAAAGGTTCCACCGCGACTACTTGAAAACTAGGTTTACGAGATTTAATCACTTCAGCGACTCCCGTAATCGTGCCTCCAGTACCCACACCTGCAACAATAAAATCTACCTGTCCGTCGGTATCTTGCCAAATTTCCTCAGCAGTGGTGAGACGGTGAATTTCTGGGTTAGAAGGGTTGCGAAATTGTTGCAACATATAAGCGCCGGGGATACTATCAACGATTTCCTGAGCGCGTAAAATTGCCCCTTTCATACCTTGGGAACCGGGGGTAAGTTCTAGGGTAGCACCGTAGGCTTTTAACATCGCCCGGCGCTCTAAACTCATCGTTTCCGGCATAGTTAAAATTAAGCGATAACCCTTAGCTGCCGCAGTCATCGCGAGGGCAATTCCCGTATTGCCGGAAGTGGGTTCCACTAAAACCGTGGTTTCTGGATTGATTAAACCCGCTTTTTCGGCGCTATTAATCATGTGGGTGCCAATACGGTCTTTGACGGAAGCAGCGGGATTCATCCCTTCTAATTTCATCACAATTCGGCCAAGACAGCCCTCCGCCTGGGGAATCCGATTCAATTGTACTAAAGGAGTGCGGCCAACCAATTCGGTGACATCGTGAGCGATACGCATGATATTTTCTCAGTCTGGGTGATTTGTGTGCTTAGTTATAGCGTTGACATACTCCCCCGCGTGAACGACGGGGGATTCTTATTCATAGTTCATAGAAATCCACTTGCTATCTCTGGTTTCCCTTCAATAGTAGAGGCGGTTTTCTCCCCATGCTTTCGGTCTTCCGACCCAGATTCCCAATGCCCTTGGGTACTGTTTTGCCATTCCATCCCGAGAACTTCCATTCCTCTTTTAAGAATATTTAAAGCCGCATTTGTATCACGACAGATTTTAATTCCACAGTGAGGACAAGAGTGAGTTCTAGTGCTTAGTGACTTTTTCACCCGATGACCACAATTAGAGCAATCTTGGGAAGTATAGTTGGGTGCAACCGCAACTATTGCTTTATCCCAAATTTTGCCATAGTAGTCTAGCCATTGAGTGAATTGATACCAACCTGCATCAGAAATAGACTTAGCCAAGTTATGATTCTTGACCAGATTCGACACTTTTAAAGCCTCATACACCACAACATCGTTAGATGCCACTACGTTTCGGGCTAACTTAATCGCCCAATCTTTCCGCTGGCGTTGAACTTTCAGGTGGAGTTTACCCAGTCTTTTTCTGGTTCGATGGTAGCTCTTGGATTGAGGTTTTGCCCCTTTCCTATGCTTTTTACTTAATCGTTTTTGTTGACGTTTTAGCCTTTTTTCTGCTTTTCGCAAATACTTAGGATAAACTACAGCATTGTCGTTTTGGTCTTTGTAAAAATATTGCAATCCCAGGTCAAGACCGATAACATTGCCTGTATAGTTTCCCTGCTCTTTGCGGTCAGCATCAAAGCAAAATTGGGCATAATACCCGTCGGCTCGGCGTACAACACGAACACGATTAATCTTTAGTCGAAAGAGGTCTTCTCTTGTTTCCTTGTCGCAATAAAGAGAAAAAGCACCGGCATTAAAACCGTCAGTGAAAGTAATATACATACAATCCTCTGAGAGTTTCCATCCCGAAACCTTATACTCAACAGAGCGACAATGCTTTTTGAATTTTGGATAGCCTTTTTTCTTTTCTCCTTTTCGACAACGAGTATAGAAGTTAGAAATAGAAGCCCAAGCTCTTTCTGCACTGGCTTGACGAGCGGCAGAGTTTAACTTTTTGGCAAAAGAGAACTCTTGAGCAAGGACTTTGCACAGTGCATATAAATCATTTCTTCCTACCCCCGAATTATCCATCCAGTATCTAACCGCTTTGTTACGAATAAATTGGGCGGTACGGATGGCTTCATCCAGAGCTTGGTATTGCTCTTTAGTGGCGTTTAGTAGCTTGGCTTCTCTAACTATCATGTCTTGATTTTATCACAAGAGGTGGTTGATAAGCAACTATTGAGAAGAAAAAGCCGCCCGGTCGGGCGGGGAACCTTAAACCCAATTTTTCGGTAAGTTCTCAGCTTTAGCGTTTGAGAATTTCCTCACTAGCCAAGGATGCGCTATATAGCTCACTTATAGCAAAGGCCAGCCCTAGATCAGCAAAATTTCCGTTTTCTTTTGTTTCTTCAATCAGTCCGAGTTGATTCCCAGAGACAGGCAAAACTACCATGACCGATAAGATTGCTTTTTTCCAAAAGCTTATACTTGTACTAAAATAACTATGGATAGTTTACTAAAGTCAGAATTACGGTCATGACCATTAAATCTAATCTAGCCCTATTGAAAGAACAACATATAGAAATTAAGGGCTATTTGAGCGATAGGTTAAAAGCACGTCATCTAGAATGGATTGTAGAACATCTTGAGGATCCTGTAGCGGCGGAATTGTTCCAGATTATCATACAAGAACGAAATGAGAGAACCAAAGTTAATTCAACTCAGTCCTTGCAAATATCCAGACACGAGGGCAAAATTGAACAGTTAGGAAAAAGTAATCAGAATTTATCCAACGAGAATGTTGAGCTTAAACAAGAAGTCAGTTATTGGCAAGAAAAAGTTAATGAGTTGCTACACAAGTTAGAGCGGTTCCGTCAAGATTTATTAGACTTTGATCAATCTGAGATTTATCGTTTAGGTCAATGGTTAAAGGCTAGTCTATCTAAAACTGGCTGGGAACGTCAACAGGCTTTACTAGAAAAGGAATTAGTTCATAAAGACAGTTATAATCTAGCGGTGAGCGATCTAAAAAATACTATTCAGCAACAACAGGATGGGATTACACAAATAAAAGAGCGAGCCATCTCTACAGTTGAATCTCTGGAAAAAACTAATGATAAACTACGAAGACAAATGGGGGATATTAAAAAATATATTATTAATAACTATGGCGACAAAAAGTGGCAAGAAATCACTCGTTACTTTGCAGATGACCAGGAACTGAAGCCATGAATTTACTAGAAGAAATGAACTATCGCCAATGGCAAAAAAGAAATAGTGAAGTATTTCATCGCCTTTCCCTAGAGCAACAAGGACAAGCGAGAAAAAAGGGCTATTATAATAGCGGCTGGGGAAAGGTTAAAAGCTCTTGGGAACTTCTTCAGGATTTTAAAAATAATACTTATAAAGTTGTCAGTTTATTTGAGCATGAATTAAATAAAGGAAATCTCGTCAAAGCCATTGATTTAGCAATTATTGAGTCTGAAAAAGCTAAAAAAATATCTGAAGACGGAAAAAAAGAGTTGGAAAAAGTCTCGAAAAATTTGCATGAAATAGCTGATAAAGCTTTGGCTAAATATCCTTTATTATGATTATTATGTACTGCCATGACTAAAGTATCAAAATCAAAGTTGTCCCAATTATATAGCTCCGATGAAATTGCAGAAATCTGGAATGCTAATCAACATCTAGCAGTTATCGAACATCCCCAAAAAGGATTAATTAGCCCGAATCAATATCGAACAATGGCCAAAGAAAAACTCTGTCCTTTTTGTGGTAAAAAGATGAAACATGGCGAAGAATTTAAAACTTCTTCTCAGTCAGAAGCTATCAAAAGGGGTTACGAATATAATAATTCTCAAGGGGAAAAAGTTATTAATCAAATCAATCAGATATTTTTTCATCCCAATTATGTCACTATCGATCATATAATTAATAAAGCCCGCTGTCCCGAAAAAATGTTTGATTTTGACAATTTACAACTGGTCTGCTGGCAGTGTAACCAAGCAAAAAGTGATGATAATGCCTATGAAATTAGTCACACTTATGAGTATTTATCTAGTCTAGTCGATGAAACAGCAATTCGTTATCCTCTTCTTGAAAAGACCAATGACTTAGCCGAGTTTAACAAACCTTAATTTTAATCAACCTTAATTAACTTTATCATCTAATCAAATAGCCTTCAAATTTAATCGAAAACCCATAGTAAAATTCCACTATAATTGAATTGAGCTAATCTGAGTCAAAATCAATAACTTGTTTGCTTTTGCCTCATGTCTAATACTAAATCCGGTTATTAAAGAATGATTATTTATTTCCCCTTTTGCCTATTGCCTGTCTTGATATGTAGCAGATACTCAACGGATTTAGTATCATTACGTCGCACGTGAGAAAAGGATCATTTAAAGTCAGGCTAAATTTTTATGAAATTTTCTTGACTATTATGACAAAAAATGCTAATTCTTCCGACAATTATCAGTAGTTTTTGATGAAATCATCACAAATTACTGGCAAGTTTAATTATTAAAAGAGGTTGAGCGCCCAGGGACAAATTCAAAACCTAGCTGCTAACAACCGAAAAAGTTGGGTTAGTATTAGGGGAGATACCCTCTGAGGAGTTGCACTAATTATATGGACATCAAATTAATCCTGTTGGCATTAACGGCTGTATTCACCGTCTCTTGTCTCTTTTTCGGCACCCGCAACGGTTTTTACGATAGCGATAACTACGATGGCAATGGTTCGGCTCACTAACCAGTCATCATAATCAGGGTTGCCATGGTTCAACGCTCTACTGCTGTCTGGGGGTCAAAATCCCTTTTATCCTGTTTACCTTTTGGTGTCGGTCACGCGTCGGAAGGGGTTTGTCTCCTCCTGAAAATCGGTCCCTATCGCCTACTTTTAGATTGCGGTTTGGCCGATATGCAACCCCTGACCCAAAACAAAAAACCACCCGTGGATCTGGTGTTCTGTAGTCATGCCCACAGCGATCACATCCGTGGGTTAATGGCTCTCCATCAGACCTATCCCCAATTGCCAGTTTATGCCAGCGAGGTGACAGTACAACTGCTGCCCCTACAATGGCCCGATTCTGTCGAGGAAATCGGCAGTTTCTGTCAGGGTTGGCCATGGCGATCGCCGATCACTCTCTTCGATGATCTCACCGTCGAGATTTTTCCGGCCGGCCACCTACCTGGGGCTGCTGTAGTTCTCTTCACCTACAAAACCCCCAAACGCACCTATAAGGTCCTCTATACCGGCGATTTTTCCCTATCTAATTTTCAACTGGTGGAAGGATTATCGATCGATCTGCTGCGGGGAATATCCCCCGATGTACTGATTATTGAAGGCAGTTACGGCACAGAGCGCCATCCCCACCGACGACAGCAGGAAAAACAGTTGATGAATCGCATCTATCATGCGATCGCCGAGGGGCAAAATGTCCTACTACCCGTCCCCGCTTTGGGATTGGGTCAGGAAATTTTAAAATTACTGCGATCGCACCACCAATTCACGGGCCGCGACATTGATATCTGGGTTGGGGGCAAAATCGCTAAAGCTTGCGATGCCTACCTAGAAATCTTGCCACAATTTCCTGCCTCTGTGCAAAATTTTGCCAAACATCAGCCCTTATTTTGGGATGAGCGCATCTGTCCCCGGTTGCGAAGATTGCCAGAAAAACCGACACCTCTAGGGGGAACCACTCCGATCATTTTACTAATCGATCGCCTAGAGGAGGTGAGTAAATATCTGCAAGGGGATAAACCTTGGTTAATGTTAGCTCCCCAACACCTGCACGATATCAACCTGGAGAATCCCCGATTAAAAGCGGCACAGCGTTCGGGATTAATTAGCCAAGAAACCTATCTACTGGCCGAACATAGCGATAGTCGCAACACCACCCAACTAATCCATAACCTGCGACCGCAGCATATCATGTTCGTCCATGGCTCGCCCCTATATCTAGCGGATTTGACCAGTTTAGAAGAATTACAAAGCCGTTATCAACTCCATTCTCCGGCCGTGGGAACCCTGGTGGAATTGCCTATTGGCGATCGCTTTTTGCAACCGACACCCCCGGCCCCCAGTCACTATGAGGGAGAATTAAATGAATCGGATTCGATCATCACTATCACCTTACCAGAGCCGATCACCCGGGATCCCCGGTGGAGTAATTTCGCCGATACGGGACTGGTGGAAGCGCGCTGGCAAGGGGAAGAATTATTATTGCGGGGAGTCTCCCAACGGGAATTATTAAGCGAGATTCCCAATCGCACCACCAAAGCTTTAGAGGAGATGGATTGCTGTCGTGTCTGTGTCCACTACAAAAGTCAGCGCTGTTGGAATCCCGCTTCTCCTCTCTACGGTTTTAAAGTGGTTGCCGAAGGCTATTGTCCCGTTTTTGAGGCCAATATATAGTTAGGGTCTGCTGAAAAAGTTTGGGGGTTAGGAGTCGGTATTCGGGAGTCAGTATTCTTGGACTTCCTCCATACAGAAATACTAAAAAATTAAATTTTAACCCAGGCTCTCCAAGACTTTTAGCCCTAGCTAGTATAATTCCCCAGCTGCTGTTCTTCGACCTGATTCTTGCCGAGAAGGAGATCAAGTCAAAAAAAGAACCCTTGCCAAAATCTGAAACTGGCTCTCAAAGGGTAAGTGCAGTCATAACTTCTACTGTTTCTCCCGCTTGTATGGTAGTTTTACCCTGGGGAATTATGGCTAAAGCATTAGTACCCGCTAAATTAATTAAATTAGCCGAATTGTGTTGTCCGGGAGCAAGTTGAAATTGATAAACTCCCTCGATAATTTCTATTTTTCCCCAGAGATAAACTTCTCTTTGTCCCTTAGATTTGAGAGTATCGCGGGTGACAACTCGCAGAAATTTGTTCTGATAATCTGTCAATCCCGATAATTTTTTAATGGCCATTTGTACGAAGCGCCAACAGCAAACTAAAGCAGAGACGGGATTACCGGGGATACCAAAGTAAATACAACCGTTAGGAAAAGTAGCAAAGGTTAAGGGTTTACCCGGTTGAATAGCAACGCTGCCAATCAGAATTTCTCCCCCTAATTCCCCTAAAATTCCCTCGATATAATCGTAATCTCCCACAGAAACGCCTCCAGTAGAAAGGACGATAGCACTAGAATTAATGGCTTTTTTGATAGTTTCTCTGAGAAGATCAGGATTATCTTTTATTATACCTAAAGGCCTGGGAATTGCCCCTAAACTGGCGACAAATGCCGTTAAAGCATAGCGATTCGAGTCAATAATTTGACCTTTTTGTAGGGTTTCATCGGGATTAATTAATTCATCTCCCGTGGAGAAAATTGCCACTTGGGGACGGGAAAAAACTGTCAATTCGGTAGCTTGTGCCGTGGCTAAAACCGCCATTTCTGGGGAATTAAGGGCAATACCGGCTTTTAATAGGGTATTTCCCGCTCGATAGAATGTGCCGCGTTGACGCACGAAAAGACCTATTTTTTCGGGAGGGATAAGAATCGCCACTCGCTCCCCTTGTTTTTGAGTATTTTCCTGCATAATAATCGTATCACTGCCGGCGGGTAACATCGCTCCGGTAAATATTCGCGCTGTTTCTCCCGGTTGAATAATTTTTTCGGGGACTTTGCCGGCGGGAATTTCGGCGATAATCTTTAAAGTAACGGGATTTTCTGGGTTAGTGTCTTTGACATCTTCGTAGCGGACAGCATAGCCATCCATAGCGGAATTATCCCAATAGGGAAAGTCTAAATCACTGCTGATATCTTCGGCTAAAATGCGCCCAAAAGCTGCCCCTAGAGAAACTTTTTCGGTTGGGTGTTGGGGTTGAATTTGAGTTAAGATTATAGATTCTGCTTCTTTGACTGAGTACATGGATTAAAAAAATGAACCGATTAGCTAGATTAAGGGTGGAAGATATACAAGCTTGGCTCGGGGAAGTGCATTTATCGGATAGGAAGGGTCAGACTCCCTATTATATACCGGTTTTGAAGCAAGTTAATCCTGAGGTTTTCGCTCTCCAGATTCACTGTCTTGAGGGGGAGATTTTGTCTTGGGGAGATGAAACTGTAACTTTTCCTTTGATGAGTGTGATTAAACCTTTTTTGTTATTATATCTTTTAACTCATTTAGGGGAAGATGCTGTTTTTCGTCGCGTGGGAAAACAAGCTTCTAGTTATCCTTTTAATTCCTTAACTCAACTGCAAGAGGATCGAGGTTTTCCCCGTAATCCTATGATTAATAGTGGTGCGATCGCATTAGCGGATTTATTAGCAGGAGAAACGCCAGAATCTCGCTGTAAAAATTTGCTTTTATGGTTAAATGAAATGGGTAATTGTCAATTATTTATTGATCGCTCTGTCCTTGATTCTGTCCACTCCTATCCTAATACCCACAATCAGGCTTTAAGCTTAGAATTAGAAAAAAATGGTTATATCAGTCATCGTTATTTAGCTCTAGAAACCTACAATCAAATCTGTTGTTTATCTGGAAAAATTGCCGATCTTGCTAATTTAGGTAAGTTGATTTTAGCTGCTCCTTTTGGCGAAATTATTCTAGAAATTATGACTAATTGTGGACTCTATGAAGCTTCCCAACAATTCGCCCTTGAGGTAGGTTTTCCCACTAAATCGGGAGTTAGTGGAGCTTTGTTATCAATTGTACCGAAACAGGGAGCGATCGCTTGTTATAGTCCCCTGTTAAATGAGCAAGGTAATTCAATTTTAGGACTTAATTTATTAACACACATAAGTCATTTTGTCAAGTAAATTTAATCTATGAAAATAAGCTTTAATTCCTCAAAAAAATACCGATACTTTTTCTGATTTTTCTGGTCAAGTACCGTGAAACCCCGGAGGGATAAAGTTCATTTTGTCAAGGATTGTTAAGATGCGCTTACCCTGATAATTCCAGTGATCAATTGGCTATCCTGATCATCTCTGGTGATTTTCCCGCAGCATAAATATCCCACATTGTCCGATAAGCTTTTTCTAAATTGCGGGTAAAACGAAGGGTATCAAATAACGGATAAGTCAGACGATTTTGTGCTAGTTTCTGTTTAATTTCGTGCAATTTATCAGGAGATTTTGCTAAATTAATCGCTAAATTTTTATACTCCTCTAAATTCTTAGTAATTAATTCAGGTAGGCCAATAGCTGTCAGTAAACTAGCACCAACACGGGAAGGAAAAGTTGCACCTGGACAAGTTATAATCGGTAAACCTGCCCATAAAGCATCACTCCCAGTAGTATGAGCATTATAGTATAAAGTATCAAGAAATAAATCAGCTAGTTGATGCCGCGCCAAATGTTCCAGCTTAGGTTGGAGATGGGCAAAAATTAAGCGATCGCCTTCAATTCCTCGCGCTTGTGCTTCCCGACGTAGATTTGCTTCAGCTTCAGCTACTCTCGAAAATAACCATAATACACTACCTGGAACATTGGCCAGAATTTCCATCCAGACAGTGAATATTTGCGGCTCAATTTTATAGGTATGGTTGAAACAACAAAAGACAAAACCCGATTCAGGAAGACCATAATGGGAACGAGTAACCGGTTTAGATGATATGATTTGTTGATAATCATTAGCCTGATAACTATCTGGTAAAATTACCAATTTTTCAGTAAAATTATCAGCAGACTTTGGTGGTGTAACTATGGCATCACCAATAATATAGTCGATAAAATCTGCTCCCATTGTCCCCGGATAAACCAAATAATTAACTTGAATCGGTGCCGGTTTTAAAGCCAATATTTGCGTCCGCGCTTTATCAATATATCCCATCAAATCAACTAAAATATGCACCCCATCATCAAAAATCCGTTGTGCAGATTCCGTAATTGATAAAGTAGCAATATCATAAAAGCGATCGCAATCATTGGCAATGCGACGACGATACTCACTACCATCATCAGGACCATAGGAATAGGCAATTATTTCAAAGTTATTGCGATCATGTAAACCAAAGACACTTTGCATCAAATGACTGGTAGGATGATTACGAAAATCATGGCATAAATAACCTATTTTTAATCGTCCAGATCGGGTGCGTGAATGGTTAAAATTGAGTGGTTTAGTCACTAAGGCTAATTGTCTTTTAACCTCTTGAGCATAGTTACAAGCTACTTTTAACTGTTGACTAGCAGACCAAGGTTTATATAAGCTATCAAAGGGAGTTACTGCGGTAGATTTTCCCTCTTGTAACTGGTTTTCGGTTAATTGCCAAAGTTGGATTAAATCAGCTTCTCTTGTCTCCCAATTACAAGTCATTTACTTCATGGAAAATAAGCAAGCGAAAGCCTCTGGTGAATTGGGTTGAATGGCTAAAGCTTGCTTAAATACGCTCATAGCTGCTTCTACTTGGTTCTGTCTTCCTAACGCTAAAGCTAAACTATTATAAGCTTTAATATACTTAGGATTAAGTTTAATTGCTGTTTGAAAATAAGCGATCGCTTCTTCAGTCTTTCCCTGGAGTTGTAACACATTGCCTAAATTAAAGTGTGCCTCTGGATAATTAGGGTTTTTCCTGATTGCTTCTTGAAACTTTACCGCAGCATCCCCTAACTTATCCTGCATTTGTAAGACTAAACCTAAATTATTCTCAGCAAAAGCATAGTTTTGATTGCTACGAATAGCTTGGTTAAAGCAAATAATAGCCTCGTCTAAATTTCCCTTGCTAACTGCTATTATTCCTAAATTATTGTGAGTTTCTGCATAATTAGGGTTAATAAGTAAAGCTTGTTTATAAGCTAAAATAGCCTGATCAATTTGTCCTAAACTATCCATAATTACCCCCAACTGATGCCAATCGGCTGCATATTGAGGATGTTGATTAATTAATTGTTGATAGAGAGCGATCGCTTCTTCAAGCTTAACCTGTTTTTGCAAGGTGTATGCTTGCTGATAAAGGGTATCTGCTGGCGAAGTATCAGGCTGATTATTTGCTAGATTTCCTCCAAATAAAGGAGAAATAGGATCAAGAGTAATAATTTTACTGATGTCATCATTTTGGAATCCTAAAGCTTGGGGACGTTTAACTCCTTCTAAGACTTGTATATCATAAAGTTCAGTCACTTCACCTTCTAGGCGTATCCAGTGAACAACTTCACCTGTTTTCAAATCAATAATTAGCAGACCACAGCGAGGATCTGCTTCTTTAGCCATTAAATTATCATCTAAGATTAACCCCGAAAAAGTCTTATCTCCCCCACGACTTTTAGATAATCCAACAATGGCATAATTTCTGACAAATGATAAACCGCGCAGAAAACCAGGACAAAAAGTAACAGGCTCAAAAATGCCTTTATCTTGATCAATATAACCAAAGTAACCCGTACCCGCATTTAATAACCATAACTTACCCTGATAAAATCGGGGAGAATGAGGCATAGATAAACCAGTAGCAATCACTTCATTAGACTGAATATCAATGACACAACCGCCAGTTTGTCTTCTGTCTCTCCACCCATCCACCACATCTGATTGACTACAAGCGGTAACATAACGCGCCTTCCCATCTACCAAGGCTAAACCATTAAGATGACAACGATCTTCATTGACTAAAGCGGAAATAAACGATGGTTTCCATAGGGGAATACAACTATGGCGATCGCTGACTGTTGCCAGACAATTTAACATGGTACTGATAAATATAATTCTTTCAGAGAGATTTTCTATTGCCAAATCGTGAATATCTAAATCCCCAGTAGTATAACTAATACGGGGGATATAAAGTTTATCGTAACCATCATAAAGTTGTTCGGATAATAGCACATTATCTAGTTGCCAGATTTGATAGCGGGAACTAAGATAAATCCTTTCTGGGGTAGCATATAAACCCATGGCGCGGTCAAATATACGCTCAAATCCGGACATCCCCCTTTGAGGGTTAACTCCTAAAAACATCAGTCGAGAACTTTGATAGGTAGTAAAAGCCAGACTAATCTGCTGAGACTCTAACCAATCGATGAAGTTACGGGAAGCAATTATCTCTACGGGAATAGATTGATTAGTATTGGGAGTTGATTGATTAATCATAACCACAAAGACACAAAGATTAGTCAGTAGGGTGTGAAGCGCGATAGCATAACGCACCAATTTAATGATAGAGGTGGTGCGTTACGGCGGCTTGTTAATTTTGGTTTTTTGACGGAATTGATAGCCGCAAATACGCACCCTACACCTAAATTAGGTGTGTCAGTCCACTACGATTTATGTTTTTGTTTGAGTGCGATCGTTTATAATCAAAATATCATTATTTTGGGGTAAAAGAAAAATGCGTAAACAGACCATTCAATATACATCATCTTTAGATGCTTTGATTGCTGTTGCCAAGCGACTTAGCGTTTATGAGAACCAACATAAAATGGATTCCGAAGATTTTTATAACCAATACAATCAGGGAACATTATCAGATCATATAATATTTATAGAATGGGCAAACGATTATCTTCATTACCTTGCTTTGCGTCAAGAATTAGAACAAATATTAAATCATGCTGCTTAAACTTTTATCTGATTACCTCAATCAAGTAGAGCAAGCAATTGTGCAGTCAGTAGGGTGTGAAGCGCGATAGCGTAACGCACCAATTTAATAATAGAGGTGGTGCGTTACGGCGGCTTGTTAATTTTGGTTTTTTGACGGAATTGATAGCCGCAAATACGCACCCTACGCCTACTTAATTAAACAAAGAAATTACCCACTGTAATGCTCCCTAAAGCTGGTAAAGTACCGGTAAATCCAGTGATATTTATTAATAAATCATTGCTGGATTGGAAGCCAGCCGTGCTATCATTAATAACGAGGTAAGTTCCAGCTATCGCACCGCTTGTTACTTGCACTAAGGCGGCACTATTAACCGCTAATTCTTGATTACCTGTAGTGGCTCCATTGGCATCAGTAAATACCTGATTGATTAAATTCTGTAAAGTGGTGACAGTGCTATCAGCAGCGCGACTGAAACTACTAGGCGCATTCATGGCGAGTCCGCCTTGAGTTAATAAGTCAATTTTATCACTATTGATGGCAAAATCCGTAATTTGATCGCTTGCTGCTATGGTAGATTGGCCAAATTGGAAGATGAAGATATCTGCACCTAAACCACCTACCAAAGTATCAATTCCGGCTGCCCCATTGAGGGTATTATTACCACTATTACCAGTAATAATATTGTTGCTATTGTTACCTGTACCGTTAATATTGCTAGTATCAATTAGTGTGAGGTTTTCTATATCCGGGTAGTCAAGTAAAGTCCGATTATCACTGCTTTTCAAAGTATCAGTAATGATAACTTCTGCCTGCCCTCCCTCAGGATTAATGATAGCATTAGTCGGATTAGACAAGGTTACTTTAAAGGCTTCATCAGGTTCATTGAGGTCATCATTGAGTATGGGAATTTCAATAGTAGCAGCAGAAGTATTAGCGCGAATTTCCAGATTTCCGGTTGTGCTAGTGTAATCTAACCCGGCGGTAGCGTTAACGGGTGTAGTAGTATAGTTGACGGCAATTGGATGTAAACTGGGAGTTTCGACTATGACGGTGAGAATTGCCTTAGTATAATTTTGATCTTTGACAATATCTTTACCTTCTACAACAGTGATAATGATGCTGCTTATAGATATTTGGGAAAACTCGTCATTAGTAATCGTTCCCGTTGCAGTTCTCGTCGTCCCGATTAGATAACCAGTCCCAGAAGCAACAGTTAATACGACGTTTTCATCCAGTTCAATAACAGAATCCGTCATCGGGTCTATTATTACTGTCGCAGTATCAGAACCAGCAGCGAAGGTGACAGTATTATTAGTCCCAGTGCGAGTGTAGTCGGTATTGAGAGTAGCAGTCCCTCCGAGGGTGTAATTGACTGTTAAAGCATTACTGGTTACTCCAGTACGGGTGAAGGTATAAACGAGATTACCTGTCCCGTCTTCAGTAACACTTGCAGGAGAGACAGCAATAGTGATACTGGGAGTGTTATCATTATCTTTAATTGTTCCCGTTGCAGTTTTCGTCGTACCTACTGTATAACCAGTCCCAGAAGCAACAGTTAATATGACGGTTTCATCCAGTTCACCGATGGTGTCAGCCTTGGGAGCAACAGTTACTGTCGCAGTATCAGAACCAGCAGCGAAGGTGACAGTATTGTTAGTTCCGGTGCGAGTGTAGTCGGTATTGAGAATAGCAGTCCCCCCGACCGTGTAATTGACTGTCAACGCATCAGTTGTTGGTCCAGTACGGGTGAAGGTATAAACTAAGTTGGTTGTCCCGTCTTCGTTAACAATGGTGGTAACGATGGGAGTATTATCATCATCATCATCAACAGCAAGAGTAATACTAGGGACATCGTTATCCTTAATTGTTCCCGTCACTGCGGTGGTCGTACCCACTGTATAACCGGTCTCAGAAGTAAGAGTTAAAGCGACGGTTTCATCCGGTTCAATAATGGTGTCAGGAGTGGGGAGGACGATTAAGGTGGCAGTCGCTAAATTCGCCGCAAATATGATACCTGTAGGAAGAGGATTGTAATCAGTTCCATTAGTTGCTGTCCCACCAATACTGTAGTTAACCGTTAAAGGATTTGTTGTCGGACCTGTACGAGTGAAAGTGTAGATTAATAATTCGGTTCTCCCGTCTTCGATAACACTACTGGGAGAAACCTCAAGAGTAATATAAGGAAGACTTTCATCGGCTTTAATCGTCCCCGTCACTGCGGTGGTCGTACCTACTCTATAACCGGTCCCAGAAGTAAGAGTTAAAGCGACGGTTTCATCCGGTTCAGCAGTTGTGTCAGCAGTGGGGTCAACCGTTACGGTAGCAGTCGCTGAACCAGCAGCAAAGGTGACAGTATTGTTAGTCCCAGTACGGGTGTAGTCGGTATTGAGAGTAGCTGTTCCTCCGAGGGTGTAATTGACTGTTAAAGCATTACTGGTTACTCCGGTACGGGTGAAGGTATAAACGAGATTACCTGTCCCGTCTTCAGTAACGCTTGCGGGAGAAACTGCTAAGGTGACATTGGTATCATCATTGGTAATTGTCCCGGTAACTGCGGTGGTCGTACCTACCGTATAACCTGTCCCCGCAGCGATGGTTAAAATGACAGTTTCATCTGGTTCAACTGTTGTATCAGCAGTCGGATTTACAGTTACGGTCGCAGTAGTAGCATTAGCTGCGAAATTCACTGTCCCTGTTGTACTGGTATAACTGGCTGCACCAGTTTGAGTGTAATCTGTGCTAAAAGTAGCTGTTCCCCCAACTGTATAGTTAGCGGTTAAGGCGCTGGTAGTAGAACCGGTACGAGTGAAGGTATAAACTAGATTTGTTGTCCCATCTTCTGTCACACTACTGGGAGCAACCGCAAGGGTGATACTGGGAGTGACAGGACTATTCGTAATTGTCCCAGTCACTGCGGTAGTTGTCCCAACTGTATAACCTGTCCCCGCAGCAAGAGTTAAAGCAACAGTTTCATCACTTTCTACTGTTGTATCAGCAGTGGGGTCAACTGTTACAGTAGCAGTGGATGAACCAGCAGCAAAGGTGACACTGGTGGGAATAGAAGCGTAATCGGTTCCATTAGTAGCTGTCCCCCCAACTGTATAGTTAGCGGTTAAGGCGCTGGTAGTAGAACCGCTACGAGTGAAGGTATAAACCAGATTAGCTGTCCCGTCTTCTGTCACGCTTGCCGGAGAGACAGTAAGCGTAATACTGGGAAAGGTGGTGGGTTGACCGATAATTCCATCACCGTTAAAGTCTTGTTGGAAGTTGGTTTCTTGGCTGAAAGCTTGGGTTGAGTTTAATCCCCACCCTCCAGTGGAAGATTGCCAATTCCAATTGCTATCTAAATTCCATATATATAGAAGGTTTTGTGATGTATTCCTCAAGAGGACTTGGTTAATTCCATTAACGGTTTCTGCGGCTAATATTTGCCAACCAGGGTAGGTATTTGTGGCAATATGAGTGGCACCATTTTTGATGGCGATGGGGTTATTATTGCCAATTTGGGTGTAAAGTTTATTAGTTGTGTCTTGGACTAATTTGGTGTTACCGAAGGCTTCGATTGGGGTGACACTGGTAGCGGGGACATTAGTAATCGTCCCGGTAACTGCGGTGGTTGTCCCAACTGTATAACCAGTACCCGCAGTAAGAGTTAAAATAACAGTTTCATTACTTTCAATAGTTGTGTCAGCAGTGGGGTCAACGATTACCGTCGCAGTCGCTGAACCAGCAGCAAAGGTGACACTGGTGGGAATAGAAGCGTAATCGGTTCCATTGGTTGCTGTCCCACTAACTGTATAGTTAACAGTTAAAGCATCAGTGGTTACTCCGGTACGGGTGAAGGTATAGACTAAGTTAGCTGTCCCGTCTTCAGTAACACTTGCGGGAGAAACTGCAAGGGTAATACTGGGAAGAGTCGGACTAGAAACATAGCTAAAATAACTAGCAGTTAGACTTAATGCTGTTTGATTATTGATAACTGCAATAAGTTCATCTGGTTCGGTTCCGGGTTTGTTGATGTAGAGATTAGTAATGGAACCATCAACCGATAACAGATAGTTACTACTTGAACCTCGTAGTTGAATTATATCATCAGTGGTGTTAAAGTCGGCAATTGTCGCGTAGTCGTTATCACCGGGAAGGGTGCTATTACCGTCATCATAAAAGGTCTTTGTCGTATCTGCAAGAATAAAGCGATCGCTTCCTGTTCCTCCTTCTAGATAATCTTGTTCTCCTATACCGTTATTGGTTCCTTGTAGGGTGTCATTGTT
>NZ_CAIP01000213.1 GCF_000297435.1 Microcystis sp. T1-4
GACTCCTGACTCCTGACTCCTGACTCCTAACCCCACCAACAAACTTTTTCAGCAAACCCTACTTAAGTCTGAAAAACTGAGGCTATTTTATGATTAATTTAACCTGTCAAGATAACGAAACGCTCGATCGCATTTTAGCCGTGACTCGTGCCGTGGGTTGGGGTGGTGCTAAAATCCTCCAATCCTACCACCGGGGTGAACAGGATTTAGCCGTCAACGAGGAAAAAAAAGGCGGACCGGTGACGGCGGCGGATTTAGCGGCAAATCATTATATTTTAGGGGAATTACAAGCCAATTTTTCTGATATCGACTTTGGTTATCTAAGCGAGGAAACCCACCAGGGTAATGAAGCTATCCCGAAAGATTGGGTATGGATTATCGATCCTTTAGACGGAACCCGCGATTTTATCGACAAAACGGGAGAATATGCCCTACATATCGCCTTATGTTATCAAGGAAGACCGATCATCGCCGTGGTTGCCCTGCCGGATCAAGGAAAACTCTATTTTGCCCAAAAAGGAAAAGGTACTTTTCTAGAAACTAGCGACGGAATTATTACACAGGTAAAAGTTGCCAATAAAGATAAAATTACCGACCTCTATCTGGTGGTTAGTCGTACCCATCGCGACCAACGTTTTGATAATTTATTAAGCCAAATACCCTTCTTCGGTAAAAATTATGTGGGTAGTGTGGGCTGTAAAATAGCCACGATCCTCGAACAAAAATCCGATGTTTATATCTCCCTATCGGGGAAATCGGCGGCTAAAGACTGGGATTTTGCCGCTCCAGAGTTGATTTTAACGGAAGCAGGCGGCAAATTCTCCTATTTTGACGGTCAACCCGTGCGCTATAATCGCGGCGATGTGCGGCAATGGGGGGGGATCATGGCCAGTAATGGTCCTTGTCATCAACAACTTTGTCAGTTGTCCACAGCAATCCTCGCCCAAATTGATGCCACTGTCTAATTTCTGCTCTCTTATTCTTTGTGTGATCGGTTTAACTTATATAGGAGCGATCAATCTTTGTGTCCTTTGTGTCTTTGTGGTTTGTTCTAGTCCTTCGCCGGCGGTACTGTATCTTAGAATACATTTTACCCACCAAACCCAAGAGAGCTTAATTTCTGCCCTCTAACCGAGAATCAGAGATCGGTAGAATGGAAAAAAACCAGATCGAGCAATGTTACGGTTAAAAACTTGGCAAGGGTTGATTTTAGCAGTTCCGATCGCCGCCGTGGTCATCTTTCTGATCGTGGCCGCCAGTTTCCAGATCAATCAATGGGGTTTAAATTGGATTTGGGCAGTTTTTACCCTGATTTTTGTGGCTTGGCGCTTCCTGTTGGTCAAATGGACGCGCCCAGTGGTCAGGGAAATTGAGGCCACCATTGAGGAAATTAAGGCAGAATTAACCCCTCCTGGCGGTGATTCCGGGGGCAATGTCGAGGAAATTATCGAGAGGATTATCGTCGAGGCCCGCAATGATCGCCCGGTTTGGGAAGATTGGGCGACTTTTTGGCAACGCTGTCAGGATTTGGTCAGTGCCATCGCCCATATATATTACCCCGATGTCAAGTACCCCTTATTAAATATTTACATTCCCCAGGCCTACGGTTTAATTCGGGGAACTGTGGATGATAGCGATCGCTGGATGCAGAATCTTTCTCCGGCCCTGAATCAAATCACCATCGGCCAAGCCTATCAGGCCTACGAAGTTTATCAAAAATTGCAACCCTCGGCCCAGAAACTTTGGCAGGTCTGGAATTGGGCGCAATGGGTGATCAATCCCGCTGCGGCTGTGGCTAAAGTTGCCAGTCAAAAGTACAGCGATCGAGCGGATCAGCAATTATTAGTCAATTTAGGGCAAGTTTTGCGGGAAAATGCCCTAAGAAATCTCTCTCGCCAAGCGGTGTTACTCTACAGTGGCAGTAATCTCGCCCCAACTCTCCCCACCAAGACGAAAATCGCCACTACTACTCTCAAAGAAATCCTCGCCCAAGCTGAACCAATCACGGAAATCGATCGCCAACCGGTTAATATTCTGCTGGTTGGACGCACCGGGGCCGGCAAAAGCAGTTTAATCAATACTCTCTTTCGGGCCGATTTAGCCCAAGTGGATCTATTGCCCAGTACCGACGCGATCCAATCCTACCATTGGCAAACCCCAGAAGGGGACGAGTTAATCCTCTGGGATACCCCGGGCTATGAACAGTCAAATCGGGCTGATTATCGGCAAAAAGTTCTTAATTATGCCAAAAACGCCGATTTATTAATTCTGGTAACTCCCGCCCTCGATCCCGCCCTGGCCATGGATGAGGCTTTTCTTAAAGATTTGCAACAAACTATTGACAATTTACCAGTTATAGTCTGTGTTTCTCAAGTCGATCGCCTGCGTCCGCTGCGAGAGTGGCAACCTCCCTATAATTGGCTGACGGGAGAAAGTCCCAAAGAAGTCAATATCCGGGAATGCTTGCAGTATCGGGCGGAATTATTCGAGAATCTCTGCGATCGCATTTTGCCGATGGTCAGTCAACAGCCGGATAGAGAAGCTTGGGGGGATGAGGAGTTATCAATCGCTTTACTGGGGGCAATTTCACCCGCAAAACAGTTGCGTTTGGCCCGTTTTTTAGCGGATTTAGAAACTCGAACCTTGGCAGCGGCGAAAATAATCGATCGCTATACTTTACAGATGGCCACGGGGCAAGGTTTAACGGCCCTATTAAAAAGTCCTATTCTAGGTTTTATCTCCACTTTAGCCACGGGAAGACCGACCTTAGCCTATCTTTTAGCTGAACAAATTCCTGTGGAACAATTACCAGTAGCGATCGGTAAATTACAGATGGCCTACGAGCTTTCTTCTCTCTTAAATACGGAGAATAAAAGTTTTGATTTATTGGCACTTTGGCCAATACTATTAGAAAATTCTAGCACTGCCGACAGGGAAGCTTGGGCCTGGGGTCATGCTCTGGTAGAATATTGGACAAAGAACCTATCGATCAAACAGTTCCAGTCAAGTTATCAGGGGTATTTAGAAACGACAAAAACAGGCCTGTAGCCAGATTAATTAAGCTAAAACTTTCTTCCACTTCAAAAGTATAGGAAAGTGGGGAGGAGAGGTTTCTGGGTTTGAGATTTCTGGCCCTTGTACTAAAATTACCAATGGGAGAGATTTTTTCGTGTTTTTTTGAAAGTTCTATTCATTTTTTTCATTTTCAGAGTTTTCATCGTTAGTTTTCGACGAACTACCTAAACCACTAAAATAAAAGGCGGTGACTGCTGTAGCTATTGGCCCTAAAAAAGTATAAATTGTCTTAGAAGAATCATTAATTAGGGTTGCCGCTTTATCCACTCTACTTTGTACTTCTTGTTCTTCGATAGCTTTCAAATTTATATTTAAATTAAAAATTCCAAGAGAAGCAAAAGAAATCAAAAAAATAGAAACAATTTGTGAAACAGCAGTGAATAACAATCCAATCCAAAGCCACGTTGCTAAGGAACCAGCTACTTTAGTATTAAAATTATGTCTTTGGTCTGAGGGTGATATAGCTGTAGCTGGTTTACCAAATTCAGATACTTCATTGTCTAAATGATAAGGCTCCAGATTCTTCTTTAGATTATGACGCACAGAGTTCCTTTCAGTTGGAAGAGTCAAAGAATCACTGATATCTTTTGACTTGTTAACTTCCTCTGTCTCATTTTTTGAATCACTGGTCATAACTAAACCCCACTTTCCGCACTTCTTAACATTGAATTAATAATTTTTACCAATATATTGCTTACAATCCTTGTCCAGTAAGGATTATAGCTACAATGATGGATTTTGATCAAGGTGAAGAATTGTAAATTTTTTTCTCAGAAAAAATCAATTATTGAAAATGTTCTCAATAGTAGTTTCTACAATCAAGGTTTTTCGTCAAAACATCTTGGGGAATGTAAAAATATATAAAAGTATATGAAGATGTGCGGAATGTTGGCTAAACAATCAGTAGTGGTCTCTGTTCATTACCTTTTTGCAGTATTAATTGAGTATCTTCCTCCGTCTCAGTTTTAGCATATAAAGCCATTAGTTTTAATCCTTTACGAATGACTTCAGACTCTGTTAAGTCTAGCTCTTTAGCTATTTCTTTAAGATATTCAGAGTCCTTTTGACTAAGATTTACTCGAAATTGTCTGGTAGCCATTTTTTTTGTTAATTTAGTGAATTACTGATTATGTAAATTGTCGTTGGTGGTATCTGTAAGGTCGAGAAGAGCCATTTTTACCATTGAATGTATCATTGCCGTTCTTACTACCATTAAGGGTATCGTTACCAGCAGCACCGTGGACATAAGCATTTTTAAGTGGCTGCTCATCCTCTCAGACCAGCTACTGATCTCGTTTATAGTCATTTCAATTAAGATTGAGAATATCAATCCCCGAGTTCATAAGGCTTTTGTCGGTTTAGACTGTATCAGACTTATCTGAAATGACTATACCAGCAGCACCGTGGACATAGGCATTCTTACGGATATTCAAGTATCTGTAAGGTCGAGAAGAGCTATTTTTACCATCGAGGGCTATAGTAGGGTCAATTCATGAATTGACCCTACAGTCTGATTTAAGGGTTGTCATCGTCCTTTCTTATAGATGTCCATAATAGTCTGCCTTTAGAAACTTAGCATCCTAACTACAGTATCCTATCTTACCCTAATTACACCAGATATGTCAAGCAATTACACTAGATATGTCAAGCAATTACACCAGATATGTTAAATCAACATAAACGAGTCCTGACGGTACTTAATCGGTGCAATAGGTCAAATATGATCGACTTATCGATTTATTTGCTATTAAAAGGCTATTTTTCGCAAATTTTAACCAAAATAATCTTAGGTTTTATTCATGATTAGGTACAACAGGGGGTATAATAGGGTATTTAGTAGGTGGTATTATATATACATATATGCAAGACCTAGCAATGGGTATATTGTGGGGTTTAATAGATACCACAGTGCTGAGTTCCTATGGTATGATAGTTCCATCAACTTTTAGATAGATAAAAGTATGGCAGACACAACTAAACAAGTGAGTATGCTAGAATTGGAGTTAGAAGATGATCTAATCAGACAAATTGAAGATGTAGCTGATTCTGGTTGTTTTTCAAAAGATGAATTATTACAAAGTATTTTAGAAGCATGGAGATATCATCAGGACTATATACATAGACTTGAAAATATGGTTCAAATAATCAATATTAAGTAATTCGATTTGAGGGTAATGTGGAATGATTACTATCAAATGATTACCTGCTTATTGTTTTGAGCTAACAAAAAAATTTATCACTATTTTCTTGAACAACAGTCTATTAAACTTTCATAACAAGTAACCATGAGACAATTATCAGTTTTAGCAATTATTGAGATGTTAATTTATTGTAAGCAGAAATAATCGCCGCATTTTCCCAATCATCATCAAAAGGAAGCGCATCGGGATCTGACAAAGCATTAGCCTCGATTTCTGCATCGCTCATCGATTTAACTCGCTCCCAATCGGTTAAATTATTAATATCTGGGGGATTATTTTCTATATTTATCCTTCCTAAAGCTGGTATTTCCATAGGCGGTGGCCAGTGCAGAACTACAGTGATATACTAAGGATAACTTTCTAAATACTTTCTAGGGAGATTTTGCTATCAATTCCCAGAAAGTATCGGGTTTTAGGTTTTGCGTCCGAGAAAATTAATAATCCGGGGACTAATTTCTTTTGACCAATGTTCTTGGGGATAGTGTTTTGCTTCCGAGAGGGGGATTAATTCCACTCCTGATTTAGTAGCTAATTTTTCAACGGTGACAGAAGATAACCAAGGATCCGCCATTCCCCAGACAAAAAGGATAGGTTTTTCAAAGTTCTCTAAACCTGTCTCAATTTCTGCCATAGTTTTCGATAGGTTTAAATTGCGAATCGTGGCCAGTAAAGCGCGACCCACTGCCGAAGTTTTTAGATAAGGTTGACGGAAAATAGCCAGATCTGCATCACTAATCACAAAACCGCTACCAGTTTCTAAAGTACGATCGACTAATAAGGGGTCTTGAGTTGCCATATCTCCGAGGAAAGGTAGCCCCCATTGTTTCATTATCCAGGGTAATTTAACATCACTGGAGAGGGGAGTATTTAAAACGATCAAGCGCTCAATTTTATCAGGATTTTCTAGGGCGTATTGTAACCCGACGGAGGCTAAAAAACCCTGGACAATGAGGGAGATTTTCGGCAATTGGAGAGCTTGAATAAAATCGGCCAAGGCTTGACAAAAAGCGCTAGGTGTGTAGGCGAAATCTCTGGCATCGGGTTTAGCGGATAAACCGGAACCGATCCAATCGGGGGCAATGGCATTAATGTTATATTCTTCTAAACTGGTCAATAATTCCCGCCAAATATAGCCATGGGCGGGTAAACCATGGAGTAGGATCACGGGGGTTGTGTCCGGTTGTTGAGCGGGGTTAACCTGTCGATAAAACCACTTGAGAGAGCCGACTTCGAGAAAACTTTCTAAAATAGCCATGGTTAATGGGGGATTAATAATCATTAACCATTGTCTAACGTCTAGGAACCGATCGCACCGGCAAATTTTCCACCCCGGCAGTTAAAGGGAGCTTGCGTCGAGACTTTGTGCTTCTCCGGGGGTTAAGGGTAAATGAAGACCGCATTCTTGTTTTAAACCCTTGAAACGGGTGTCTCGTTCGTTGCTATCATCGGCGGTTAAAGGCCGACTGGAGTGCCAATCACCGACGGAGACATAACCCAGATCAAAATAGGGATGGTAGGGAAGATCGTATTTAGTCAGATAGTCATAGATGGTTTTGGCATTCCAGTCAAGGATCGGTAATATTTTGTAACGTTCGCCCTGTTGATTGACCCATTGGAGAGTTTTGCGGTGGTCGGTTTGGTCGCGACGTAAACCCGCTAACCAAGCGGTGGCCTTTAATTCCTTCAGGGCCCGTTGCATCGGCTCCACCTTGCGGATTTTGTCGTAGAGATTGAGGGAGTCGAGATCGTTATTTGACCACAGTTTACCGTGGATTGCTTCCATGCGGGCGGGACTGAGGGGAGATTGATAAACTTTCAGGTTTAAATGGAGGCGTTGGCTTAATTCTTCGGCAAATTGATAGGTTTCCGGGGGAAGATAGCCGGTATCGATCCAAATGATGGGAATATCGGGGATAATTGCGGTGACGAGGTGCAACATCACCGCCGCCTGAATGCCGAAACTGGTACTCATCACCAAACCTTCCCCAAAGGTGGCCGCGGACCAAGCGACGATTTCCGCGGCGTTAGCGAAGTCAAAACGTTGATTAATTGTGTCCAGGTCGAGGGATAGAGGGTAGGAAAAAGACCGGTCGGCAGTGGCGATGAAGGCAGTTTCTAGGGCCTGTGGATGAGAATTAAGCAAGTGTAAATCTGGCATTCTGGCTAAGATTTAAGGTATTAGTGGCGGCGGATACTGATAGATTCCAATCTATCTATTAGGGTTTGATCATAGAGTTACCTCCATCTCCTCCCCTTGAGAAACGTGGGTGAGACTTTCGCCTCCGACGGCTCCTAGTTTAACTGCTCCATTGTTAGGGATACAGCTTGACAATCGAGGGCCGTTTTATCATCCTGACACTGGCGGTCTAGTAGTTGGGGGTTTTTGTATTCATCCTGACCACCCTATTGTTGAGGATGTATATACTTTACTTATACTATATCTGATGGGGTGAAGTGTGGCCTACACTAGCGACACCTTCCTTTCTCAAAAATCTCTCCGGTGACACTAGATTAAGCAAGATGGGGAGGAATTACCGCTAGTTTTTGCAGTTGTTTTTCAATATTGGCCTTTAATTGGGTCCGGGTGATTTCTTTTCCCGTTTGAGCGGTGTGTGCATTTTCCAGAAAAATAATACTATCTACTTTTTCTAGAGCAAATAATTGGAATAAAAGATGGGTTACGGGAATCAGGAGCGTTGATAGGGGTGAATGGGCGGTATTTTGGGCAGATAGGGCCATTTTTTCCGTAGCAAAGGCATAGATTACCCTTTTCTCCTGTTGCGGCTGCTGCCGATGAGCTAAGGTGGTTAGTAACCAATCACCCTGGCTATTCTGCACCACATAGTATTGTAAATGTTTTAACTGTCTGGCCATGGCCGCGAGGACGGGATTAACCGCTTCTTCCATGACTACGGTGGTCAGTCCGTAATTGACCGCCTCTCGACTTAAAATATGCAGTTGTGCCTTTAATTTCATGGCTAATCATCTCTATAAACTAATCGATGGCGATGACATTCATGCCTTGATTCGGCAACCCCAGTTAAAATTGTCGTCGTGAAAAGATGAGGATGGAGATACCCAATAATAGACCAGTATAAACGAGACTGTAGAGGGCATTAGCGATTAAGACATCAGCACTAGGCAGCAAACCATAAACGGCCTCGTTTCTAAAATTTAATCTCTCCAAATCTGGGAGAATTAGATAAATATTTTTGGTGATAGCGAGGATATTGGCATTTTTGCTGATTATACCCAATTGGATCAGATCTTTGCTGATGTGACCCATGAGATAGACCCCAAAAGTCATTAACGTGGCTAAAATTGAACTGGTAAATACCCCAAAAGCGATCGCCACGGCTGCGATCAGAATTAATTCCAAACCGAGATAGAAAACCGAGACAATTAGGGGTAAAGCTTGAAAAGATACTTTCATCCCCAGCAACATCAGCAGGTAAATCACCAACATTACCCCCAACATCACCGCTAAAACCCCGGATAAACCCAAGTGTTTACCGAGGATAAATTCGGCCCGACTCAGGGGTTTAGGAATCAAAACTAAAATAGTTTTCTTGTCAATTTCCTTATTAATTAGCCCTGTACCCACAAAAACCGCGACAATTACCCCTAATAATCCGATAGCGGCTAATCCCAAGTCAAGAAAGATTTTCTGATGTGTTCCCACCGCAATTTCTGGTAATAAACGCCAAGCGAAGGCCATCAACAAGGCAAAAAACCCGATAAAGTAAAGAATGCGATCGCGAATAACCTCGCGAAAACTATTAGCTGCGATCGCCAAGATTCTCAGGATGCTGATACCCATAGCCTTTCATCAAAATAATATCTGTCTTTCCTTTTGAGATTACCCATTTCCGTGACAAAAGTGGACCTCCTCTAAAAATCAAAAATTGTCACGGTTGGTTAGCAGTCCGTAACGATGACTAGGTGTTGTTAAGTTAGCTAAAAAAGCAGCTAATCCTCACCGTTCCAGTGTTACCTTATCTTTGTCAAAATCCACCATCAAGAATCAGCCTAGGATAAATTGATCTCTAATAACCCCGGTGGTGGCGATATCTCGATGCGTGCCGCTTTTAGATCCACCAGTGGCACAATTTCTTTGACGAAGGGGATCAGGGCCCGGGCCCCTGAGTCGGAGGATGAACTTTTTTTCTTGAGGGGGGCGAGATTTGCTTCTAGTTGCACTGCTAAAATGTCATTACCCGCCCACAAAATATCTACTACAACCCCGATTTTTTCTCCTGTCAGGTGATGATAAACCTCTAAGTTGACTAGCTCGCTAACATGATATTCATCCGCTTCTAGGCGAGGTTTTTCTAGTTTATTTGCCCATAATTTATATCCGCGCAAAGCTTCGGCTTGTTCACGATTTTCAACCCCCTCTAACTTGATAACATAAACATTTTTGCCCGGTAGATCACGTCCCCTGAGCAGAGCAATTTCTCGGATTTCTCCTCCTTGGGGTCCTTGTATTCCCCTTATCCCTCGCTTCTGAAAACGTTCGGGAAAATCTGATACCGATAAAACTCGCAATTCTCCCTCCAGTCCCTGGGGTGCTACTATTGTCCCAATTTCTAGCCAATTTTCTTCCATTGTCTCGACTTTTTTGCTATAGCTTTCCCTAGTATATAGCCTTTTTTGTCTCGCTCCTAGATTTTTAAAGTCTTGGTAAGGTAAAATTTTTAGTTGGGTGCATCTCCTATTTGTGACTTTCTCTCACATATTGGTTAGCAGCAGCAGTTATTAAAAGAGGGCGAATACAATTCGCCCCGACAATAATATTATCGCGCCAATGGTAGGGGCGCATTGCGTGCGCCCAAAATGTCCTATAGATATTTCAACAAAACTGAGATGTGCCCATTTTTTGACTTTTTACTGGTGGCTTTTTAGTGAATTATGACTATTTGGCAAGCGGATTTTTATAAATCTTCATCTTCTTCTCCTCTTGAGACAGTCTGGCAATTGTTAATTTTCGATTCTCTCGGTCATCTTATCTATGAAAATTCCTGTCCCCAATCCCAAGCTAATAGCGACTGGTTAACCCAACAGTTACGGCAAGCTTGTCAAGTCTCCCCTCCGGAAATTATCCAAGTTTTTCGCCCCCAATGCGCCAATTTATTTCTCCTCGCTGGTCAAAATTTACAGATCAAAATCCGGTTAACCCGTCACGTTAATGCCCTGAAAAAACAGCTAGAATTACGGCAAATCCCCATCAATATCGACTCTCCTCCACCGCAACCCCTACCAGACCAATTTTTAGGTCAAGAGTGGCGTTTTGCTCGCTTTCCCGCCGTTGATTTAGTTAATTTTTTTGGCGATCGCAGAATACCGATTCTTTCCCTACCAGAGGCCTTTTCTCCTTTAAAATTAGGTTTAGCCTCCACTTTAATGATCCCCGGTGTGGTGATTACCGGTGGTAAAAAATCTCTGGCGATCGCTCGTTGGTTAGGGGAAATTAACCCGGTATTTATCGATCATATTCCCACAGAAACGGGGCGATCGGGCGGTTTGGTCTTGGAATCGGGCCTAAATGAACGTTGGATTTTCCTAACCTACGAGGATGAAGAAGTGGCCCGGGCAGCCAATGTTTATCAGGCAACCAAAGAGGAAAGCCAAGGTTGGCACTTTCTTCTCATACAACCGGATGATTCTGGTCGCACTTTTACCGGCTTTTGGCTACTGCAGCAGGTTTAACCCCCAAGCTGTCCCCAAGAGGCAAAGAATGCCAGCTAACCCCGCTAAAGGTTGGTTATAGATACCTTTAACCCAAACTAACCCAGAATCGCTGTAAGACATCAATTCGGCACTGTCTAGTAAGGCCAATCCCCACACCCAACCGCTATGAAGTCCCCAAGCTAATCCTAAACTACCATGATCGATCGCCCGCGCCCAGACCAGAACCATGCCCATCAGAAATAAACCGGGTAGTTGCGGCAGCGTTTGCTGACGTTCCCAAAGCAGGTGCAGCAGGGCAAAAATTAGGCTAGAAATGGCTCCCGCCACCCAAAACCCGTATTCTTGGCTTAATTGGCTCAAAAAGATGCCCCGAAAGATTAATTCCTCGGTAATACCCACCCAGAGGGCCACTATCAACAGGGGTAAACTCAAGGAAAAAGCGCGAGTTAGATTTTTGGGCTGCCAATGTACCCAGGCCAAAATCCCCTCTAGGAAAAAAATTATCCCTAATCCCACCACTGCCAAGATTAATCCTTTGGTTAGGGAGATAAAGAGGGAAAATGACCAAATTAATCCGTAATTATCGAGGCTGCTCCCCTCTATCTTCAATAATCCCCAGATAACTAAGGGAGCCAAGGCGTAAAGAGAGGCCACTAGGGGTAATTTTTGGTCAGGTTTTGTCCCTTGCAGCGGTTGCCATCCCAAACGACTCCCTAAACCAATGGCAATGGGCAGCCAGAGAATTAACCAGACTAACAGGAAAATAATAATTTTTATTAAGGCGGCAATCTCCATTGTCAATTAGCTGATGGGGGTGTGGGTTTTGGGGTGTGGGGTTTTGGGGTTTTGGGGTTTTGGGGTATTAGTTGGAATTTCCCTATCCCCCCATTTCCCTACCCCCTACCCCTAACACCCATAAAACAAACCCTCTAGGGATAGAATAACTGTGGAACTTTGCTCTGCTAAAGCCTAGCTCCAACAAAAATCCATCCCTAGGGGGTTGCGAAAAAGAAGAAAAAGTGCTTAAGGAAAACCCCTCAAGTTGATAAAAGAGGCGGTCAGGGGTTAGAATTAGGGGTAAGAATCTATATTGTCTTTTTGGTCGGTCTTGTCAAAACTAGCCCTTTTGACTGCCGATTTTTTTTATCCTTATCCCTACTCCGTAACCCATTTAAGCTTCTGCCGGTTCTTCTGATTCCATTTGTTTGAGGTGGATGTGCTTGTAGCCAAGTTTGATTTCAAACTCATCGCCGGGCTGCAAGTTCATTTGTTCGGTATAGGTGGAACCGATGACGATTTGACCATTTTTATGGACACTAACCCGGAAAGTGGGTTCGCGGCCGCGGCCATCTTTAGTCCCTTCGGGATCAAGAGGAACCCCTTTTGCACCTAAAACAGCATCGTAAAAGTCGGTTAAATTGACCCGAACTTGGCCATCTTTACTTTGAGAGTAGTAACCACAACGTTTTGCCGTTTCGCGACGGGGTAAGTGGGATAACTCTTTGACTTTTTGAAGTAGAGCTTTCCCGGTTAGGGGAGTAGGAGAGATATCACTCATGGTACTTTTTAATGTCTCTTGATTTTTGACTGACTGTCAATTAAGTTTACACTGACAAATTGATCATACCAAAAATCTTGCCAAAAATGTCTAGAGGGGAATAATAAATTTTTTAAAACTGATGGTTCGGTGATGACAATCGTGCTAAGAAGACCCCAGACTAGGTAGTAAGTGTAAACCTTGTGGGGGAGAGGAAATTTTTGGCCAAGACTCTGGCAATTTTTGGTCGGGTGCGAGGAAAACAGGGGGGAGAAAGTGAGGACAAAAAACCGTTTAAGCTATACCTAGCAAGGAATTGAGAAAATATACTTGTGGTTGGAGTTGGCAAAAAACTAATGACCCAGAGCAGTAAATCCGGGGGGATTAAACTGTTTTCGATCGACTTGCCCATCTATCATTAGGCCTAGATACCCACCCCTTGGCTCAACCGACCGGGGAAAATCTTAAGGATTAATTACCATTACTAGCTCCCCCTTGGCCCGTTAACATCGATTATCCTGAGTATTAGGAGTCCCTCATCCCCGTGCCGAGTATGGAAGTTTATTTTAAAATTCTGCGTCAACGACCCAACGACACCCCCTACCTAGAAAATTTTACCCTAGAGGTGGAGGCGGGAAATACAATTCTCGACTGCCTTAATCGCATCAAATGGGAACTTGATGGAACTTTGGCCTTTCGCAAAAATTGCCGCAACACAATTTGTGGCAGCTGTGCTATGAAAATTAACGGTCGTTCGGCCTTGGCTTGTCAACAAAATATCGCCAGTGAATTAAACCATTGTAGCCAAAAAGATGCCGGAGAAATTCCCGAAATCACGATCGCACCCCTGGGTAATTTACCGATTATCCGGGATTTAATCGTCAATATGCAACCGTTTTGGGACGATTTAGAAAAGGTTGAACCTTATATTAGTAGTCAAGCGCGCACCATTCCCGAACGAGAATTTCTGCAAACTCCAGAAGAAAGAGCCAATCTCAATCAGATGGGTAACTGCATTATGTGCGGGGCCTGTTATTCGGAATGTAACGCCAAGCAAGTCAATCCCGATTTTGTCGGACCCCACGCTTTAGCAAAAGCGCAGCGCACCCTAGCAGATTCCCGCGATGGTAATCAAGAAGGTCGCCTAGAACTTTATAACCAAGGCACCGCAGGGGTTTGGGGTTGTACCCGTTGCTATTTCTGTAATGCGGTTTGTCCTATGGAAGTGGCTCCTATGGATCAGATCGGTAAAATTAAACAGGAAATACTCGCTCGCAAGTCGGCCGATAGTAGTCGTCCCATTCGTCACCGGAAAGTTTTAGTGGAATTAGTCAAAGCAGGGGGATGGGTTGATGAACGCCAATTCGGCCTCTATGTGCTGGGCAATTATTGGCGCGATTTACAGGGTTTATTAAGTATTGCTCCCTTGGGATTGCGGATGATTGCTAAGGGTAAATTTCCCACTTCCTTTGAAGCTTCCGAGGGAACCGAGGAGGTGAGAGGTTTAATTACTGCCATTCAAAATTCTCGCTCTTGATCACTCTCGATGGTTAGAGTAATTCTGACCCACAAAGCTTTTGCATGAGTGCCTTTTGCATGAGTGCCTATCTTCACTAGGAAATTTATTTTGCACGACTACTTAGGGTTTGCTGAATAATGGTAAAACCCTCTTAAAATAAGGCTTTTGACCTGTTAAAATCCGATGTTCGTGCTGCGAAAATAGGATTGGAACCCTCAAAAATCTTGCATTATCTTTACTGTAGTACATAGACTGGTACAAAAAGAGAGGGCAACAAAGCCTGAAACTCCTGACTCCGTTCAGACCTCGGACGTTCGGCGAGACTTCGGCGTGAGCTTTTGTCGAGCGCTCAGTCGAGCCGCGTGAGCTTTTGTCGAACGCTGATCTCACGGCCGAAGCCTGACTCCTAACCCCACCAACAAACTTTTTCAACAAACCCTACTTAACGGATGAGAGGCGCAACATTTTGAGATTTTTCCGCAAACCTTGCCAGGAATATTATCTCTTATCTTGACCAGATGGATTGACTTCCAGGGGTGACAAAACAAAGCGAGCAACTGGAAGATCTCGCCGCTAGATGTTAAGTCTGATTGCCTGGTCATTCTCAACAAGTGCTGTTTATTGAGAATGAACGGGGAACCCTGAATTTTTCGGCTTAGTTGGCGGCAGCTTGCCGCCAACTCACTCCTCTAGATAAGTATTTTGACTCACGCTCCTTCCTCTTTCGAGACGTTGTGACACTTAGGGTGCGGAATGTGGGATATAATCGCAAAAATCCCTAGTTTGTTGACAAAAAAACACCCTAGGTAGGGTGGGGGCGGAACCTATTCTGCTGTACTCTATGGATAATACCAGTTAAAAAAGCAGGCTACTTATTCTTTGATCGAGCTAACTTCCGCTTCGAGAAAGCCCCCAATCCGACTGCCGTTCCTGCAACGAGAATAGCCAGAGAGCTTGAGGGTTCGGGGACGGAAATAGGTTGTTTGACGGTGGCTGTTAGGGTACTTTGTGCTATGGGGATAAAAGAACTAATAATAAAGTTGGAAATGCCTACAGCTTGACCATTATTGCCCGATGCGAACCTAACCGAGGGACCATTTACTCCCCACTCTTGACCTGTAGAAGAATTTGATCCACCAACTAAAAATTGTCCTGTCGTGGTATTGAAGTTAAAGTTGAAGTTTTCCCCTTGGCTGGGCTGCCAAGTCCCCAGAGAAGTTGTATTTTGGAAGACTTCCATCATGAAAAAGTCAAGTTGACCGCCCGTGATCGGTCCTGTTCCAATCAAGGAGTCATTGTAACCAAACATCCCTGTCAAGTTATAGCCACTAGCTCCCGTCCAAGAAATGTTAAAAGAAATGGCTTGAGCAGCTTCAACAGAGAGGGCGAGACTGATAAGTGCTACCCCCCCCGATGGAAATTTTGATAAGTTTTGCTAATGACATAGGCAAATACCTCTTAAAGAATGTGGTTTTGCCCAAACTATAATATATATACCCCTAGAAATATATATATTAACCATTGATTTTACTTAATCTTACCATTGACCTTAATCGATATTAACAATACTCTAAGTTACTTATAAAAATAAAGGTGTATTAGCGACAGCGTAGCAAACCCTACTTATACAACTTTGGCAGGAGGTCTAAGGCAAAGCCGTCCTAAAAGGACGGGGTTTCAATCCGAGGATTTGCGATGATACAATAAAGCTAGGCAAAAATGCGATCGCAAGAGATAAAGCATGGTTCAAGCACCCATCGAACCCCAACTTTTCTATCCTGACTCCGACGGTAAACCTATGGCCGACAACACAGTTCAATATCGCTGGATTGTTCGCTTGGTTGCCAATCTCAAGTATTTATTTAAAGGGCAAACCGTCTTTGTCGCCGGGGATTTGCTCTGGTATCCCCAGCAGGTAACTGTACCCCCC
>NZ_CAIP01000212.1 GCF_000297435.1 Microcystis sp. T1-4
GCTTAAAAGCTGAAAGGCTTACGTAGCAAGGGATAGAAAAAAGATCAAAAAATTTTGCCAAAAGGGGTTGACAAACCTGGGGAAGTTAGATACATTGGTAAATGCGCGGTTGAAGCGAAGCGAAAGCGAAGCGAAACAAACGACGCTGGAACCTAGACAAAACAATAGTTTGAAAGCCAAGTAAAACAGCCTCGTTTAGAAGCAATTCTATAACAAAACGGTGAAACCCGCAAGGGGGAAACCAAAAAAAGTCAAAGAATCAAACGATTCATCATGGAGAGTTTGATCCTGGCTCAGGATGAACGCTGGCGGCGTGCCTAACACATGCAAGTCGAACGGGAATCTTCGGATTCTAGTGGCGGACGGGTGAGTAACGCGTAAGAATCTAACTTCAGGACGGGGACAACAGTTGGAAACGACTGCTAATACCCGATATGCCGCAAGGTGAAACCTAATTGGCCTGAAGAAGAGCTTGCGTCTGATTAGCTAGTTGGTGGGGTAAAGGCCTACCAAGGCGACGATCAGTAGCTGGTCTGAGAGGATGAGCAGCCACACTGGGACTGAGACACGGCCCAGACTCCTACGGGAGGCAGCAGTGGGGAATTTTCCGCAATGGGCGAAAGCCTGACGGAGCAACGCCGCGTGAGGGAGGAAGGTCTTTGGATTGTAAACCTCTTTTCTCAAGGAAGAAGTTCTGACGGTACTTGAGGAATCAGCCTCGGCTAACTCCGTGCCAGCAGCCGCGGTAATACGGGGGAGGCAAGCGTTATCCGGAATTATTGGGCGTAAAGCGTCCGCAGGTGGTCAGCCAAGTCTGCCGTCAAATCAGGTTGCTTAACGACCTAAAGGCGGTGGAAACTGGCAGACTAGAGAGCAGTAGGGGTAGCAGGAATTCCCAGTGTAGCGGTGAAATGCGTAGAGATTGGGAAGAACATCGGTGGCGAAAGCGTGCTACTGGGCTGTATCTGACACTCAGGGACGAAAGCTAGGGGAGCGAAAGGGATTAGATACCCCTGTAGTCCTAGCCGTAAACGATGGATACTAGGCGTGGCTTGTATCGACCCGAGCCGTGCCGAAGCTAACGCGTTAAGTATCCCGCCTGGGGAGTACGCACGCAAGTGTGAAACTCAAAGGAATTGACGGGGGCCCGCACAAGCGGTGGAGTATGTGGTTTAATTCGATGCAACGCGAAGAACCTTACCAAGACTTGACATGTCGCGAACCCTGGTGAAAGCTGGGGGTGCCTTCGGGAGCGCGAACACAGGTGGTGCATGGCTGTCGTCAGCTCGTGTCGTGAGATGTTGGGTTAAGTCCCGCAACGAGCGCAACCCTCGTTCTTAGTTGCCAGCATTAAGTTGGGGACTCTAAGGAGACTGCCGGTGACAAACCGGAGGAAGGTGGGGATGACGTCAAGTCAGCATGCCCCTTACGTCTTGGGCGACACACGTACTACAATGGTCGGGACAAAGGGCAGCGAACTCGCGAGAGCCAGCGAATCCCAGCAAACCCGGCCTCAGTTCAGATTGCAGGCTGCAACTCGCCTGCATGAAGGAGGAATCGCTAGTAATCGCCGGTCAGCATACGGCGGTGAATTCGTTCCCGGGCCTTGTACACACCGCCCGTCACACCATGGAAGCTGGTCACGCCCGAAGTCATTACCTCAACCGCAAGGAGGGGGATGCCTAAGGCAGGGCTAGTGACTGGGGTGAAGTCGTAACAAGGTAGCCGTACCGGAAGGTGTGGCTGGATCACCTCCTTAAAGGGAGACCTAATTCAGGTATGGGACGAAAAAAAGTAGTCGCTACCAAGAATCAATCCCAAAAGGTCGGAGCGAGGCATGAGGCTTTCAAACTAGGTTCTGGGTTCATAAAAGACCTGAATCAGGAACAAGGGCTATTAGCTCAGGTGGTTAGAGCGCACCCCTGATAAGGGTGAGGTCCCTGGTTCGAGTCCAGGATGGCCCACCTGCACAGGTGGCCAAAAAAAAGAAGCGAGGAATCAGCACCTTATCCTAATTTATATATAGGAGAGAATGCTGGCTCTGAGTAAAGAGTCCAGAGGAACCTTGAAAACTGCATAGAGCTAGGTGAAAAAGCCAAAAAAGAGGACCGCAAGGTCAAGCTAATAAGGGCTAACGGTGGATACCTAGGCACACGGAAGCGAAGAAGGACGTAGTTACCGACGAAACGCTTCGGGGAGCGGGAAGCAAGCATTGATCCGAAGATATCCGAATGGGGCAACCCTAAACACGACCACCTGAATACATAGGGTGGAGCGAGCAAACCTGGTGAACTGAAACATCTTAGTAGCCAGAGGAAAAGAAAGCAACAGCGATTCCCCCAGTAGCGGCGAGCGAAAAGGGAACAGCCTAAACCAAGTTCTGCGGAACTTGGGGTCGTGGGACAGTGACAAAAGACTGGGAAATTTAGACGAAGCGGCTGAAAACCGCACCAGAGAAGGTGAAAGTCCTGTAGTCGAAAAAGGAACCAGCTTAACTGCATCCCGAGTAGCATGGGGCACGTGAAATCCCGTGTGAATCTGCCTCGACCACGAGGTAAGGCTAAATATTCCCGTGTGACCGATAGAGAAACAGTACCGCGAGGGAAAGGTGAAAAGAACCCCGGAAGGGGAGTGAAATAGAACATGAAACCGTTAGCCTACAAGCAATGGGAGGACGATTGAACGTCTGACCGTGTGCCTGTTGAAGAATGAGCCGGCGACTTACAGGTTATGGCAGGTGAAGGGGGAAGACCCCACAGCCCCAGCGAAAGCGAGTCTGAATAGGGCGAAACGTCATAATTTGTAGACCCGAACCCGGGTGATCTAACCATGGCCAGGATGAAGCTTGGGTAAAACCAAGTGGAGGTCCGAACCGACTAATGTTGAAAAATTAGCGGATGAGCTGTGGTTAGGGGTGAAATGCCAATCGAACTCGGAGCTAGCTGGTTCTCCCCGAAATGTGTTGAGGCGCAGCGGTAGTGGAAGTTTAGTCGGGGTAAAGCACTGTTTCGCCGCGGGCTGGGAGACCGGTACCAAGGCGAGGCAAACTCTGAATACGGCTAAAAAAACTACCAGTGAGACGGTGGGGGATAAGCTTCATCGTCAAGAGGGAAACAGCCCAGACCACCAGCTAAGGTCCCCAAATGATAACTAAGTGAGAAAGGAGGTGGGAGTGCATTGACAACCAGGAGGTTTGCCTAGAAGCAGCAATCCTTAAAAGAGTGCGTAATAGCTCACTGGTCAAGCGCTCCTGCGCCGAAAATGAACGGGGCTAAGTTATCTACCGAAGCTGTGGACTACATTGTAGTGGTAGGGGAGCGTTCTATAGGGGGTGAAGCAGTAGCGGCAAGCAGCTGTGGACTCTATAGAAGTGAGAATGTCGGCTTAAGTAGCGAAAATGTGGGTGAGAATCCCACACCCCGAAACCCCAAGGTTTCCTCCGCAAGGCTCGTCCGCGGAGGGTCAGTCAGGACCTAAGGCGAGGCTGAAAAGCGTAGTCGATGGACAACGGGTTAACATTCCCGTACCGATTAATGATTGTGCCGGAGAACGGAGAAGGTCAACGTCAGCTGGATGTTGGTTACCAGTGCAAGCAGTCGAGGCGATGAGAGGTGGTGAAAACACCTGGAGCTAAGACGCGAGTCCCACCTCCCACGGGAGGGAAGTGGCGCTGATCAAGCTTCCTAGAAAAGCCCGAACCACGTTAATCATTAATTGCCTGTACCCGAAACCGACACAGGTGGGGAAGTAGAGAATACTAAGGGGCGCGAGATAACTCTCTCTAAGGAACTCGGCAAAATGACCCCGTAACTTCGGGAGAAGGGGTACCCTCGCAAGAGGGTCGCAGTGAATAGGCCCAGGCGACTGTTTACCAAAAACACAGGTCTCCGCCAAGTCGTAAGACGCAGTATGGAGGCTGACGCCTGCCCAGTGCCGGAAGGTTAAGGAAGTTGGTCAGGAGTAATCTGAAGCTGACGACCGAAGCCCCGGTGAACGGCGGCCGTAACTATAACGGTCCTAAGGTAGCGAAATTCCTTGTCGGGTAAGTTCCGACCCGCACGAAAGGCGTAACGATCTGGGCACTGTCTCGGAGAGAGACTCGGCGAAATAGGATTGTCTGTGAAGATACGGACTACCTGCACCTGGACAGAAAGACCCTATGAAGCTTTACTGTAGCCTGGAATTGGCTTCGGGCTTCGCTTGCGCAGGATAGGTGGGAAGCTTTGAAACTCTCCTCGTGGGGAGAGTGGAGCTAACGGTGAGATACCACTCTGGCGAGGCTAGAATTCTAACCCTGACCCCTAATCGGGGCGGGAGACAGTTTCAGGTGGGCAGTTTGACTGGGGCGGTCGCCTCCTAAAAGGTAACGGAGGCGCGCAAAGGTTCCCTCGGTCCCGTTGGAAATGGGACGATAGAGTGCAAAAGCAGAAGGGAGCTTGACTGTGAGACCCACAAGTCGAACAGGGACGAAAGTCGGCTTTAGTGATCCGACGGCACCGCGTGGAAGGGCCGTCGCTCAACGGATAAAAGTTACTCTAGGGATAACAGGCTGATCTCCCCCAAGAGTTCACATCGACGGGGAGGTTTGGCACCTCGATGTCGGCTCATCGCAACCTGGGGCTGAAGTCGGTCCCAAGGGTTGGGCTGTTCGCCCATTAAAGCGGTACGTGAGCTGGGTTCAGAACGTCGTGAGACAGTTCGGTCCATATCCGGTGTAGGCGTAAGAGCATTGCGAGGAGCCTTCCTTAGTACGAGAGGACCGGGAAGGACGCACCGCTGGTGTACCTGTTATCGTGCCAACGGTAAACGCAGGGTAGCCATGTGCGGAGCGGATAACCGCTGAAAGCATCTAAGTGGGAAGCCCACCTCCAGATGATTGCTCTCATGGCATTAAGCCAGTAAGGTCTCGGGTAGACTACCCGTTGATAGGCTCTAGATGGAAGCTCGGTAACGAGTGCAGTCGAGGAGTACTAACCGACCGAGGGCTTGACCTCATTCTTCTTTTCCACACTTTTTCCCTAGTTTTTGCAGTCTTGAGGGTTCTACCCTTCCTGGTGTCTTTAACGTGATGGCACCACTCCGATTCCATCCCGAACTCGGTTGTGAAACTTCACCGTGGCCAAGATACTTGTCGGGTTGCCGACCGGGACAATAGCTCGATGCCAGGATTATTCTTTCCTACCCCTCAATCTCACCAGATTGGGGGGTTTGGTTTTTAGGAAAAATCAGAGGATTTTAAATCTAAACCTCGCTCAAATATTGTATCTATGGCTAACATTTCTCCGTCGCTAGTCATAAATTTATGATCTTTGGTTGCTTGGATAGTTTGCCCATTTTCTAGGGTATATTCAAAGACCTCTTGTAAACCTCGCTCGTGCCATTGAGAGATTGGTTGACTATAAACAAAACCATTTTTATCTACACTATAAACAGTGCAGTTAATTTCTTCGCTCACAATTTTAGCAATTGGTAATAATCCGTATTCCTCAGTTAAAATTAACGTCTCACCTCCCAGACAATATTCGGCAAAATTTACCATCTGTTCAAAGAGATTTTCAGCGATTCTTTTTTCCACACCATTTTTAGCAGCACCATCGATAAACATCTCCCTTTGTTTCTGCATTTCGGAGGCTTTTTTCTTACCCATTGCTCGACGCAATAGATCTGCTTCTCCTAGGGAATAACCAGCTAAATCCTGCGCCATTTTCATAATCTGTTCTTGATAGACTAAAACTGCGTAGGTTTCCTTAAGAATTGGTTCCAATAAAGGATGATCATAACGAATGGGTTCTCTACCGTGTTTTCTGCCAATAAAGAGAGGAATTAATCCCGCATCTAAAGGACCGGGACGATAGAGTGCTAGGATTGAAGATATGTCCTCAATACCCGATGGTTTTAACTCTTTAACGATCTGTTTCATCCCCGACGATTCTAACTGGAAAATACCTTCTAAATCCCCTTCTTCTAGTAATCCGTGGGTTTTGAGAATATCGGGAGGTAGTTTTTTATGTTCCCCTTTGGCCCGAATTTGCAGGGCTTTTCTTTCATCTAAAGGCAATTGATCCAGATCAATTTCTATGCCCTGATTTTGTTTAATTAAATCGGCGGTTTTTTTCAAAGTGGTTAAATTTCTTAACCCTAAAAAGTCCATTTTTAACAATCCCAATGATTCTAAATCTTCCATGAAATATTGGGTAATTACCGCACCATCATTATTTTTCTGGAGGGGAACCACTTCATCTAAAGGCTGGGAAGAAATGACGACTCCTGCGGCATGAACTCCAAAGGTTTTGTTAGTACCTTCGATACGAATTGCCATATCTAACCAATGACGCACATGGGGTTCCGTATCGTATCTTTCTTTAAATGCTGGTTCGGGAGTGTCATCGGAAATCATCACTTTTAACGGTGTCGGTTTCCCGCGAGAAACGGGAATCATTTTCGCCATTTTATCCGATTCGGCATAGGGAATATCTAACACCCTCGCCACATCTTTTAAAACAGCTTTTGATGTCATGCGGTTAAAAGTAATGATTTGGGCAACATTAGCCTCACCGTATTTTTCCGTAACGTATTGGATCATTTCATCCCGTCTCTCGATACAGAAATCCGTATCAATATCAGGCATAGATTTTCGTTCAGGATTGAGAAAACGCTCAAATAATAAACCGTGATGAACGGGATCAATATTGGTTATTTTTAAAGAATATGCTACCAAAGAACCGGCCGCAGAACCGCGTCCTGGACCGACGGGTATATCATGATCTCTAGCATATTTTATATAGTCCCAAACGACGAGAAAATAGGTAGAAAATCCCATTTTCTGTAACATTTTTAATTCGTATTCCAGCCTTTCTTTGTAAACGGGTTCAATCTCGTGACGAGAAGGACATTTTAATCTTTCTAGTAATCCTAACCAAGCAATTTCTTCTACATAACTATCAGCAGTATGTCCGGCAGGAACAGGATAATTAGGCAGCCTTGGTTCATTAAATATGTTATAAGGTTCGACTTTTTCTGCTACTTCTAAGGTGTTATTAATCGCTTCTTCAATCACATCTTCTGGCAGATGATCACGGAAAAGTAAGCGCATTTCATCAGCAGATTTTAAGTATTCTGTGCCGCTATAACGGAGGCGTTTGTCTTCAGTAATTAACTTGGCAGTTTGAATACAAAGCAAGGCATCGTGTGCCTCTACATCGTAACAGGAAATAAAGTGAGAATCGTTAGTAGCAACTACTTTAATTCCTAATTCTTTAGCAATTTTAACTATTTCTACATTGACAATCCGATCTTCTTTAGAACCGTGGTCTTGAATTTCTAAATAAAAATCATCACCAAAAAGTTTTTTATACCATTTAGCAGTTTCCTTAGCCAGTTTCCTGTTATTAGCTAAAATCGCTTGAGGAATCTCTCCACCCAAGCAAGCACTGGTAACTATCAATCCTTCGTGGTATTGTTGGAGTAACTCTTTATTGATACAAGGACGAGCAAAAATGCCTTTACCTTGAATACCTTTCAGATTAGAAATAGTTGTTAATTTAACTAGATTTTTATAGCCTTGGGTATTTTTGGCTAAAACAACTTGATGATATTTTCGGTGGCGAAGATTGACTTCAATATCGCCATTGACTATATACATTTCGTTGCCAATAATTGGTTTTATTCCCTTATTACGGCAGGTTTTAATTAATTCGATCGCACCATACATGACTCCATGATCGGTTAAAGCGATCGCTGGTTGTCCCAATTCGATCGCTCGATCAATTAGTGCCGGCAATTGGGAAGCACCATCAAGTAAGCTATAATCACTGTGAATATGTAAACCGACAAAAGACATAATTTTTCAGGAAAAAGTAACAAGTCAAAAGCAAAAAAACTAGAATTTACTAACTTTTAATTTTCAGCAATTACAGTCTATTTTTAGGGTTGATTGAGAATCCTATAGGGGAAAGAACTTTCTTCTAAATTAAACCATTGTTCTCGCAGTTTCTGGTTATCATTGCTGCCGACAACAGTATCAACAAATTTTTTCCATTCGGGATCGTTTTTGGGTAAAATACAGCCATAAAGTTCGGTGGTAATCGGTTGACTGGGTAGTAGCACAAATTGTCGCGGATCCTGTCCTTGTTTAACGAGTTCCCCCAGCAGAAGAATTCCATCACTAACCACTGCGTTTACTTCTCCCCTTTGTAATTTTGCCACTGCCTCACTTCGATCGCTGACAGCTTGCCAATTAGCCAGAGGATAGATATAACGAATAATACTATCGGTGGTGGTGTGGGGAATATAGGCGATCGCAACTGCCGCTAAAGTGTTATTAATATCTATTTTATCAACATTTTCCCTTTTAGTTAAAAATTGCGCTCCTGTCATAAAATAGGGAATAGAAAAATTAACCCTTTCTAGTCTTTCTTCCGTGATTGTTGCCGCATTACAGGATAAATCTACTTGTCCCTGTTCCACTTGCTGAAAACGATTATTAGTCGTCGCTTCTGTAAAGGTTATTGTAATCGGTTTAGCCAATTCTTGTGCTAATCGACGTTGGACTAAGCGCATTAATTCCACTCCGTAACCTGTCCATTTTCCCGTTTTCTCATCGATATAACTAAAGGGAGTAGCGTCTTTTCTAGCTGCCGCTTTTAATTCTCCCGTGCGAGCAATTCTTTGTAAAACTGTTTCTGCCAAGGCTGATAAATGTAGGTTATTTATCAGTAAAAGACCTAGAAAAATAAAGCAAAAGTTTTTAGACATATCAAGAAAGCAAGAAGGAGATAGGGAGAAAAAAAGCTAACCACCGACGCGCGATTAGCAAGTACTGCTATATTTTAACTACGATCCTCAAATAATCCACTCAAACGTTCTACCTCTGTTTGTGCTGTGTACATAGGAGTTCCGGCCAGAATTCCGGTAACATTGCGGAAAGGTTGGCCGATGTGCATACCTTGATGATCGATCGAAAACTCACGAATATCCTTATCGTGCATAGAACCGCGCATTTTTAAAACAGTGATACCGCGGCGCATTTCTCCATACATTTCCACATAACGCAGTAGAATAATTGAATCGGTAATTGTAGAAATATGAGCTTCTGTAATCGAGGAACCTCCTAATAAAGTGGGAGTGGTGGAAGTAAATAATCCTCCTACCTCTTTTTGCTTAATAAAAGAAGTCAAACCGATAATAAATTCCCGAAATCCTTTCAGATTAGAAACCCGTTCTAAAGCAGATAAACTATCTACTGCCACTCGATTAGGTTGAAACTCCTCGATAATTTCCTTCATCATAATTAAATGATTTTCTAAACCCGTAGTTTCGGGATAACGGCAGACTACCTTTAATTTACCTTCCTTTTCCATGCGGTCATAATCCACACCCCAACCGGTAGCATTTCTAAATAACTGTTCGCGACTTTCCTCGAAGGCAAAAATTAAACATCTTTCCCCATTAGTTACTCCCCCAGCCATAAATTCTGTCACCATCAGGGTTTTTCCTGTTCCTGTGGCTCCCGAAACCAAAATAACCGAATCGCGGAAGAAACCACCCCCACACATTCTATCGAGTTCCAGGCTGCCGGAAGTAATACGAATATTAGAGGATTTTTGTTCTAATTCAATGGCTGATAAAGGAATAATCACGGCCCCTTTATTGGGAATAATTGTAAAAGGAAATTCTCCTTTTTGGTGATCGGTTCCCCGATATTTTAAAATTTCGATCGTCCTTCTTCTTTTCTCATCGGTTAAAACGTTGCGTAAAATCACCACATTATCGGCCACAAATTCCTCCACCCCATAACGACTGATTTCGCCGTATTCTTGGGTTCTTTCTGCGGTCATAATCGCTGTTACTTCCAATTCTCGCAAAGCGGTTGCCAGACGAAAAAGATCACTTCTCACTTGAGCGCTATCACTCAAATGGCTAAAAATTGCGCCTAAAGAATCCATAGACACCCGTTTAGCTTTATTTTTGCGGATAGCAAACTCAATGCGAGCGATTAATGCGCCTAGGTCGTATTCTCCTGTCACCATCGGCTTTTCTTCCGGTTGGGGGGAAGCATCGACAAAGGCCCACTGGCGATTCTCCTCCCACTGCCGGATATTCCAACCGAAACCACCCATATTTTTTCTCAGTGCTTGGGGTGGCTCCTCGAAGGTGACAAAAACGCCATTTTCTCCATTTTTGATGCCTTCTGCGAGAAATTGACAGGCAAAGACCGTTTTAGCACTTCCTGCCGTCCCCGCTATCAAAGTTGCTCGTCCTTTCGGTAATCCCCCTTCCGAAAGAAAATCAAAGCCGGGGATTCCTGTTTCTAACTTCTCAATCAACTCTAGGGGATTATTTTGCGTCATTCTAAGTTCTCTATGAAAACGAGCCACTGTTTATTGTACCTATTTCAGTGACCAGTGATACCGGAAATTCATCCCTAGTTTGAGAGTTTGAGCATTGGTAATAAAATTTCCCAGACATCGTTTAAATGCAGGACAGCTTCACCCACGCATAACAGAGATTGGTTACATTCAAGGAAAACTATATAAGCAGGTAAATCTTAGCCACAATTAACCAAAACAGCAGCTAACTAATAGTTAGAATCAAAGTAAGTTTTGTATTTAGTTGATTAATACTATCCTTGACAACTTTGAGAGAGTTTAAGGTATAATCATAGGTAAGCCAAATATTTGTCATATTTATTTGCTCTACTATGGAACATACAACCGATAATAATCACAATCAGCAAGAAAGCGATAATCAAAGACAAAAAATAACAAGAGATAATAAACCCATCCTGAATCTTGATCCTAATAAAACTATACCCTACATACAGGAAGGAGCCAAACCTAAAAATGAATAATTTCCGTTTATTTCAGGGTTCCTTGAGATGGGTCATGATTTGACGCATCTCAAGGAAAAATAAAGTAAAGTTCCCTAACTATAAAGGAACTTGAGTAATCCAATCTTGATACTTTTGTTCCTGATTAAGAACAATAGAACTTAACTTTTCTTTTAACTGATAAGTAATCGGTTTAGCTGCAGGTAAAGAAAAAGTTTCAATCCTTTTAATCGGAGTAATTTTCGCCGCAGTGCCACTTAAAAACACCTCATCAGCGATAAATAACTCCGTCTTATCTACGGGTCTTTCAATAACCGGAATACCCAAATCCCGCGCAATAGTTAAAACACTATCTCTAGTAATACCCTCTAGGATATCTTGGTCAAAACTAGGAGTAATTAGCTGACCATTTCTGATGATAAAAATATTCATTCCCGTCGCTTCACAGACTTTACCCTGAGAATTCATTAAAATTGCCTCATCAAACCCCGATTCTACCGCTTCCGTTTTTGCTAAAGCAGAAGTGATATAAGCGGCGCTAATTTTACCTCGCAACGGGAAACTTCTATCCTCCTGACGATACCAAGAACTAATCCGACAGTTAACCCCATCGGCAGCTAAATAATCATCCATTTCTAGACCATAGACTAGAAAATCCTTCTCGATACCATGCAATCGCGGAGCAATTCCCAACCCTGAACTATAGACAAGGGGACGAATATAAAAAGGTCGATTACACTGATTCTTTTTCACAAAATCGATAATTATTTGATAGATTTTATCAGCAGAAATCTCGTAATTAAGAAACTTAGCACTTTGACTTAAACGCTGACAATGACGTTCCAATCTAAATAATAATATCTGTCCTGGATTGCTAGGGTCGGGAGTACCTCGTAAACCACCGAAAGCGGCAGTTCCGTAGTGTAGTGCGTGGGTAGCAATGGATAATTTTGCCTCAGTAAAAGGGATAAATTTATTCTCAAAATAGGCGAGAGGAAGGAAAGGAATTTCGGCGGTAATAGACATTTTTTTGTTGATTTAACCAAGAATTAAACGGGATTTACCCATGCGGAAAAATTTTGTTTCTGGCTATTAGAAGGATTTTCTACCCTGATAATTTCATAGCGAATCGTCTGCGGGGCAGCCAGTGGAACAGCAAGGGTTCGCAATTCATCGAGATGAAAGACTGTTATCTGAATAATATCACCTGCGCGGTAGTCTTTTAATCTTTCGTTTAACTGTTCCGCCGTCACCCGCAATCCATCGATAGCCAATAATTCATCATCAGCATTAATTCCCGCTTTTTGGCAAGGAGAACCCATCTCGACAAATTTAATTATTTCTTTACCCGCTTCACTCTGTACCCGCATTCCCAGATAAGGTATCGTCTCCCCATTGCCAACACCCCGCAGATAGAGTCCAAAAGGTTCAAGATATTCATTAAAGGGTAATTCTTCCAAACCGTCGATATAACGGCAGTAGAAGTCACTTAAATCCACTCCCGCGGCGGATTCGAGAATTGCCTGCAATTCCCCATCGGTATAACCAATCTCCTCTTTACCGAAATGTTGCCACATCGAGCGTAAAACATCATCGAGGGAACGACGGTTATCGGTGTGGGTGCGAATTAGTAAATCCAGAAGCAGCGACAATAATTCCCCCTTGAGATAGTAGGAAATTTGACTATTATCGCTATTGCTATCCCGTCGGTAGAGTTTTATCCAAGCATCAAAACTCGATTCGCCTAGAGGTTGGACAAGACGACCGGGTATATTGAGATAACGAGTAATTTCTTTGCTTAAAAGCTCTAAAAAAGTCTTACTATCGTATATTCCCGCCCGTAGAGGGATTACTATATCGTAATAACTGGTGGTTCCTTCGGCAAACCAGAGGGAAGAAGTATAATTTTCTGCGTCATAATCGAAGCTTTCTAAAGCTTTTGGGCGAATACGCTTGATATTCCAGAGATGAAAGAACTCATGGGCGACTAATTGCAGAAAACGATTATATTTATCCTTATCTCGTAATCCCAAACGCGCATAGTTAAGGGTACAGGAATTTTTATGTTCTAGTCCCCCGTAACCAGCCGCCGAAAGATGTAGCAAAAAGAGATAATTATCATAGGGGAGTCCACCGAACATAGCCGACTCGGTTTGAATAATTTTAGTGGTATCGGCGATAATTTGACTAGGATTGGCGTTTCCCCGTCCCCAGATAGCTAATTGATGGGGTTTTCCCTCGACGACAAAATCGTATAACTGATGAATCCCCACTTCCACAGGACTGTCCACTAGGGTATCGAAATCGGGAACGTGAAAGCTGTTTTTCTGTCCGGGTAAAGATTTTAAGGCAGTGGTAACGCGCCAATCGCCATGGGGGGGGATAATTGTCAAGGTGAGGGGATGTTTTTGATAATCGGGGATATAGAAGAATAAAGCAGCCCCGTTGAAGTAACCGTGAGTATCGTCGAGATGGTTGGTTCTGACGGTTAAATCGTGGGCAAAAACGCGATATTTGACCGTTATTTCGGAACTGTCACCATTGTCAATCTGCCAGTGATTTTTAGCAACTTTGCGACTTTTGAGGTTAACAGCTTGAAAATCTTGGACTAAACGGGAGTATTCCCGCACCAGATAGGAACCGGGGGTCCAAACCGGCATTTTTAGGTTTAAAATCGGAGCTTGCCAACCAGTAATCTGTAGAGTGACTTCAAAGAGGTGTGAAGTCGGTTCCGACATAGCCACTTGATAGCTGAGACTTAAACGAGTTGAGGAGATGGTAGTGGGGGAAATAAGACTGGTCATCGGCATTAAACAAGCTTTTTAGTTATTATAGCGGCAAGCTTTCGGCTAAATTCCCCGGTTTCGCCGCCAAAAATCCGATGGTTTTGCAAGATTTGACCTCTTGGATAATTAATTTTTGATGGCTCAAAAACAGCAAAAATAAGGATTAAATCGCCTAAAATCTGTAAATAGACTATTTAATTGATTATTACTTATTTTTAATTCTCCTGACTCCTGACTACTGGCTACTGAATCCTAACCCTAACAACAATTTTTGATTTTTACAAACGGTCTATTTGACCGAGCAGTTTTGGCACTGTAACCCCCGCAAATCCTGCGGGGGTTTTTTTGCCGATTCAGCGTCTTTCTGCCGGGGGTGCGGGAGGAATCACATCAGGGGGAGGAGTCACCTCTAGGGGAACCGAACGAGTTTCGGGAGCTGCCACAGTGACGGGAACGGTAATCGGTTCGGCTGCTGCGGGGGCCGTATTTTGAGGACTAGGAGCAGCGGCGCTGGTAGGAGCAACGGTAGTACGCCGACGACTAGAACGGCGTTGGCTCGGTTCGCTAGTATTAGAACGGACGATAGTTTGCTCACGACTTACCCGAACCCGTCGCCGTCTGCGGATGGGGCCTTCGGTGGGGGAACCCTCATCACTGCTGGCTAAACGGTTATTAATAGTTTGGGTAAAGTAGGTACGTCGGGGTTTAATGGGTTCCGCTTTTAATGTCACCGGACGTTTACCTAAATTCGGTTCTGGGAAACCTTGATAGGGAATATCCTTAATTGCTTCTAACATAAATTGTCGCCACATCCAAGCGGACATGGTACTGGCTCCATTGGTGGGTTTATTATTGTCATTACCGAGCCAAATTCCCGTGACTAATTGGGGAATATAACCGACAAACCAAAGGTCACGAGCCTTGTCAGAAGTGCCAGTTTTTCCTGCCACCGGACGACCAATTTGTGCGGGGGTTCCCGTTCCCGAATTAACCACATCCTGCAGCATCCAAGTCATCGTCGCTGCCGTGTTTTGATTCAGAGCAGTTTTCGGTTTAAAATTGGCTTGATAAATTACTTTACCATTGCGATCAAGTACCTGATTAATACCGTAAACTGGTTGATGCACACCATTATTAGCAAAAGTCCCGTAGGCGCTGGTCAATTCTAAAAGATTGACTTCCGAAGCACCCAAAGCCAAAGAATAAGTGGGTAAAAGTTTCGACTGGATACCCATATCTTGAGCTAATTTAATCACCGGATTCCAACCCACAGCCACTAACACCTGAACCGCCACCACATTGAGGGAAGAAGTCAAAGCATCGCGCATGGACACCTCGCGGCCGCTATACCTATCACCGTAGTTTTCCGGTTTATAACCATCCACCACATACTGAGCATCTTTATAATCAGAATAAGGGGATTTACCCGCCGCAATCGCCGCCGCATAGACAAAAGGTTTAAAAGTAGATCCCGGCTGACGTTTTGCTTGTGTCACCCGATTGAATTGATTCTTATCGTGGTCAATTCCCCCGACCATAGCCTTAATTTGCCCATTTTTGGGGTCAATTGCCACTAAAGCCGCCTGTTGGAAGTTCTGCCACTGGCCATAACGAGAAACCGCTCTTTCTACCACTTCCTCCGCTTCGCTTTGCCAACGAGGATTAAGGGTAGTTTTTACCACCAATCCCCCCGCTTCTAGGGTTTTAGCGGGAACCAGTTGCGGCAGTTCTTTTTCCACATAATCGGTAAAATAGGCCGCTTGCCGTTGCAGACGTTTTAGGGGACTGGTTTTCAGGCCTAGGGGAGATGCGATCGCCAGTTGTGCTTGAGCGTTAGTAATAAATCCCACCTCGGCCATAGTTTTGAGGACGATATTACGCCGTTCTAGGGCAGATTTAGGGTTTTCGAGGGGAGAATAGAGACTAGGAGCGGGAACAATGCCTGCAAGGGTGGCAGCTTCGGCTAGAGTTAATTTATCGACGGGTTTACTGAAATATAACCAAGCGGCATCGGCCAGACCGTAGGCCCCGGAACCGAGATAAACTAGGTGAAAATAACGCTCTAAAATCTGGTCTTTTGTATATTTATCTTCTATTTTCTGAGCGATACGCATTTCCCGTAATTTGCGATCAAAACTCCTTTCTTGGGATAAAAAGACAATCCGGGCCAATTGTTGGGTGATGGTGCTGCCTCCTTCCACCACTCCCCCGGCTCTCAGGTTAGAAAAGAGAGCGCGAGCAATACCCTGGCCATCAACTCCCCCGTGTTGGCGAAAACGGCGGTCTTCACTAGCGATAAAGGCTTCCTGTACCAGTGGGGGAACTTGGGCAATTTTCACGGTTTCGTAAGTGCTAGGGCCATTTTGCTTGAGGATTTCCCCATTAGCGGCTTGAATTGTCAGGGTGCCTGGACGAGCATAGGTTTGTATATCGGCGATATTTTGCGGTAGAGAGGTTTCAAGGCGATAAATGCCCCAACCTACCCCCAAAAGTCCCCCTGTCACCCCTAATCCCAATCCCAAGTACAACCCAAAGCGGGGATGCTGTCGCCATTGCGGTAAGGGGGAATTGTCGATCAGGGTAGTAAATTTGTTCTTTAGAGGTTTTAATGTCTCTAGAGCCTTACTACTGGTTTTGGAGACTAAATTCACCTTTTTCTCTTCGGAAGCGGCTTCTACTGGCTTTTCCTCCGCAACGGGCGCAGATTTGGAGTCGATAGGATCGACTTTAGGGGGTTGCTTGGAATTTCCTAATTTATTAGCGAGATTATGAAAAAATTGACTAAGTTTTTGTTTGTATTTCATGTTAGTTGAGCGGGTGAGGGAGTGGGAATTATGAATTATGAATTATGAATTATGAATTGGGGAGAGGGGAGCAGGGAGAATAAATAAAAATAATTTCCCGACGACCGACTCCTGACTCTTTAAAGATCGCTAAATTGTCGCCACCATTGCTGGAGAGGGTAATAGAGGAGGGGAGTCCAGAGACTACTAAGCAGAGCAGAAGTGAGGCCAATGCGTTGATAATCGAGCCAAAGATCAGCGAGATTTTTGCCTCCTTGTAGATAGTATTGAAAAGCGATCGCACCATCGGCAATTAAAGTCATGAAAAAGACAATTAAGACCACGGCGATCAATTCTTCTTTAACATAACGCTGTCGGTGTAAACGGGAAGTGAGGAAACCGATCAGACCAAAAACCATGATATGGGAAGGATAATTAGAGGTAAGACTATCTTGAATAGCACCGATCGCTAATCCGGCCACCACACTATCGAGACAAGAGCGATTGAGACTCCAACTAACCAACCAAATCAGTAACCAATTGGGAGCGATGCCTAAAATCTCCATACCGGGCAGCCGCATTAAGGAAAGAAAGGCACAGAGAAGCAGCGAAGCGACAGTGACCAAAATATTCAGTATAAAACGAGAACGGGCTGATAAACGGCTTAATTTCAGCATAATTCCCCCTCTCACTGCTGAGGTTGCGGGTGAACGAACACCCATTCGAGATTGTCCACGGTGGCGGTAAATTCAATTTTGGCGGTGGGGGCGGGATTTTCCTGTAAATTAAGGGAAATTATGCGACCGATGGGCAAACCTGGCGAAAAAAGACTACTAAAAGCCGAAGTTGTCACCACATCTCCCGGTTTGACATCGGGAGCTTTTTCAAAAAAGCGCAGGGTGGCGACTTGGGAATTCTGACCTTGAATCAAACCCATGGCCCGACTACGATTCACCGTTGCTCCGATGCGACTTTGGGAATTACTGACCAATAAAACTTTGCTGGTGTGGGGAGTAACTTCCGTAATCCGTCCCACTAAACCACCAATTCCCGTCACCGAAGCACCCACTGGCACACCATCGGCGCTACCACGACCGATAATTACCTGTTGCCACCAATCATCGGCGCTGCGGCCGATAATTGGGGCAGAAATCAGGGGTTTTTTCTGGGTTTGATAATAACCAAGCTGTTTTTTTAATTGTTGATTTTGATATTCGACTTCACTTAAACGATTTTGTAATTCCCGCACCCGTTGATCGGCCAGAAGTTGCTCTTGCAGATTAGTTTCCTCTCCCTGAAAAGGGCGAGTTAATAAACCATACAATTCTAAAATCGCCCCACTTTGATAGGTGCGAATGTACCAAGCTACCCCCAGAGCGGCAGCGAGCAGCAAAAGTCGCCATCCCTGCTGTGTCCATTTTCGTCGTGCTGAATACATGAGCGATTTTAAACCTCTTGGCTGTGTAGAGTGAGAATCCGTGTCTTTTGCCGCTAACCGATCCTAGTGACCTTTAGACATTGCGAGTTGTTTCATTAACGATCCGCTCAAAGAGTTTCTGATTTTTTAACACTTCTCCCGTGCCTTTGACAACACAGCGCAGGGGATCTTCAGCCACATGGGTAACGATACCGGTTTCGTGACTGACTAGGCGATCGAGTCCCCGTAATAAAGCACCTCCTCCCGCTAACATGATGCCGCGATCGATAATATCGGCGGCCAATTCGGGGGGAGTTTTTTCTAGGGTACGTTTGATCGCATCAACGATCACGGAGAGTGGCTCATCCATACTTTCCCGCACTTCTTCCGCTTTGATCGTCACGGTGCGGGGTAAACCCGACATAAGATGCAATCCCCGCACTTCCAGAGGAGGAAATTCATCTCCGGGGGAGGGATAAGCCGAACCAAGGCGAATTTTGATATCTTCGGCCGTGCGTTCCCCGATAATCAGGTTATGGACTTTTTTCAGATAAGCGATAACTGCTTCCGTCAGTTCATCCCCGGCCACACGGACCGATTCACTGATCACTGTCCCATCGAGACTGAGAATGGCCACTTCCGTGGTGCCACCACCGATATCGATGATCATATTACCCGTCGCTTCCGAGACGGGTAAACCTGCACCCAAGGCCGCCGCAACCGGTTCATCAATTAACCCCACTTCTCGCGAACCGGCATTTTTGGCCGCATCCACCACCGCGCGTCTTTCTACTCCAGTAATGCCACTGGGAACACCGATTACCATGCGGGGATTGCCAATCGTGCCATCGAGCGCTCGTTTGATGAATTCCGCTAACATGATCTCGCAACTGTAAAAATCGGCGATTACCCCATCGCGCAGGGGTCGCAGCGCGGTGACATGGCCCGGAGTGCGACCGAGCATTTTTTTTGCCTCCTCCCCGACGGCGACCGGGTTACGATCTTGATCGATCGCCACTACCGATGGTTCCTCTAAAACGATGCCTTTCCCTGATACATAAACGAGGGTGTTTGCTGTCCCCAAGTCTATACCTATGTCCCTTGATAAGCCTAGACCTCTAAAAAAACCCACTTGTTTTCACTCCTGTTCTTATAAAACGTTGCTATAGCTAGACTTTCGATCGAATCGACTTGGATTTTATTAGGTTTTGTTTCTCAAGTCTAGTTAATTATCGCTTCTTTCTCTCCAGATTGACGCAAATCCTGCCCCTAATTTTCCCCCTGGCCACCGGTCAAGGCCGAGGTTTCGGGCTAAAATAAACATACTATTGTACTAAATTGAGGATTTAAGACCATGAGTTTAAATCTGGTTCATTTGGTGGGACGAGCGGGGAGAGACCCAGAAACGAAGTATTTCGAGTCGGGTAAGGTTTTATGTACCTTCACTTTAGCGGTTAATCGTCGCTCGAAAAATAGCGATCAGCCGGATTGGTTCGATCTGGAAATTTGGGGCAAAACGGCGGAGGTGGCCGCTAATTATGTGAAAAAAGGCGGTTTAATCGGGATTAAAGGGTCTTTAAAAATGGATACCTGGAATGATAAAAACACCGGATTAGCTCGCTCTAAACCGGTGATTCTCGTCGATCAATTAGATTTACTCGGTTCTAAACGCGATAGTGAGGCTTATTCCGAGCGAGAATTTTAAAGCTTGAGCGGCATTATTTCCCGATTTTAGGTGTGTTAGCCTCTAGTAACACACCTTTATTTATTATCTAACTGACCGCAAAAATATTGCTGTAAATCTGGCAAAATTTCTCTATAAATAGCTGTATTTATCTCTAGATCAGAGCCAAGAATAGAATTAAAAGGGATAATTTCCACCAGGGAATTACTATAGGCGATCGCCTGTAAAGTCCCGACAAATTCCGGGGTCCAGATATTTTCTTGCAGGGAAATATTTTGTTTTTTTAACCAACCGATCAAAGCCGAGCGACCGATCCCGGGTAAAATATCAGCAGTAAGCAGGGGAGTGTACCAGCAATTATCTTTCCATCCCCATAAATTGCCCGTGCTAGTTTCTAACCAATTCCCGACTCGATCGACTAATATCGCTTCTTTTGCTCCTTTTTTTTGAGCAGTTTGTGACGCTAACCAAGGGGTCAAATAATTACCAGTTTTATGTTCTCCTAAAACGCGTTGCCAAGCGGGATTATCTGTTACCCACCCAATAATTCCCCGCTCTTGTCTAAGATGTAAATCTTCGGGGAGAAATCTGCCTTTAATCCACTCCCTACCATCGGGAAAAATTGTGATTCTCAGGACAGGATAGAATAGGGATAATTCTTCGGATCCTTGGCGAATTCGCCGCCAATCGGGATCAGGCCATTGAAAAACTTGTAAACTAGAGTGCAGACGTTTGAGATGTTCTTGCCAATGGGTCAGGGGATGATCTAAGCTTTGTTGATAGATACGCAGGGTAGTAAATATTGTGGCTCCATAAAGCAGCCCAATATCATCAATACCCAGACTTATTCGCTCATCCTCGATTAATTCGCCATTATACCAATACATAATCAGTTATCAGTTATCAGTTATCAGTTATCAGTTATCAGATTTGAGTTTTAAGGATCTTCTAGAGTAGTTATGATATTTTAGCAGAAAATAATGGTTCTTCGTTACTTGGTATGGTTCGATCAGGGGGCAGAAATCGGCTAAATCCTTATCTGGCAAGGGACTTAATTGATTAGCTCGTTCTAGATTGAAAACAATTGGCAAAAATCGCAGCCATGTCTTTCTATATAAGGGTTTCACCCCTTATAACTCCCGTCCATTGCATAACACAAACCGAAGAACCAAAATAATCAAAGCTTTTTGCTTGGTTGGATTCTAGGCTATTTAAGGGATTAGGCTCATTGAAACTACTAATTTGCTATAACCAGTCTAGGAGAGCCTTACTGATTACTGTTTACTGATTACTGTTTACTGATTACTGTTTACTGTTTACTGATTACTGACCTAGCTTATGAACCGTCAAAAATTTACTTGGGGATATTCTAGTTATAAATTGCGTCAGAGAGAAAATTTTAAAGAATTTCTGTGTTTACTGGGATTATTAATAGCGGCCTTAATTATCTATCTAGTGGGATTAGGGAATTTACCCTTGCGGGATTGGGATGAAGCGACCATCGCTCAGGTGGCCAAGGAAATTAGCCAAACCCCCCTGGAACAATTGCGCTGGTTATTTCCCAGTTTTTGGGGTGATCCCTACCTGAATAAACCGCCGTTGATTCATAGTTTGATTGGTCTAACCTACCATTTCTGGGGCATCAATGAGGCTAATACTAGACTAATTCCCGCTTTTTTAACAGCTTTATCGGTGCCGCTTCTCTATCTTCTCGGTCGAGAAATTTTTCCCGCTCGTTTGCCAGCTTTACTGTCGGCCTTGATCTATTTAACTCTTTTGCCGGTGGTGCGCCATGGCCGTTTAGCCATGTTGGATGGAGCGGTATTGTGTTTTGAAATGCTGATGTTTGTTGGTTTACTGCGCTCACGGCGGGATTTACGCTGGTCTGTGGGGGCGGGGTTAGGATTTGCCCTCCTTTGTCTGACTAAGGGTATTATGGGGCTATTATTGGCGGGTATCGGCTTTATTTTTCTGCTCTGGGATACCCCCCGGTTATTAACTTCTGCCTATTTTTGGTCGGGTTGGTTATTGGGAGCAGCCCCCGCTTTTGCCTGGTACACCGCCCAATTTTGGCACTACGAGCGGGAGTTTCTCGATTCCCTTTTTGTTCAACAGTTAAAGCGAGTTAGTGACGATCTCGACCATCATCGTGGCCCGTTTTGGTATTATCTGCTGGAAATTCTGAAATATAGTTGGCCTTGGTTAATTTTCTCGGTTTGGGGTTTAGGTTTAGCCCGTCAGGAACGTCTCTACAGTTGGGCGAAGTTACTGTTAGTTTGGACGGGTGTTTATCTGCTGGTGGTTTCGGTAATGGCGACCAAGTTGCCTTGGTATATTCTGCCGATCTATCCGGCCTTAGCTTTAGCGGCCGGTTATGCCTTGGCGCAGGTGGTGAATCTTCCCATCGATCGCCCCTATCATCCCATCTGGTCAATTATTGTGGGTATTATCGGCGTTGTGGCGGGTTTATTAGCTTTAATGGCCTATTTTCCTGGTAATTTTGCCCTGATCGAACCGATCCATCCCTTAATTATTTTAAGCTTATTGTCAATTTCCCTGACTATGGTGACAACGGCGATTTTGTTAGCCCGGCGCTCGGAACAATTCAGCGTGGTTTTACTTTGGGGAATGTTGGTTTCTTTGTTTATTTTTGTCAATTCTCCCCTGTGGATCTGGGAATTAAATGAGAATTTCCCTGTCAAACCGGTGGCGAGTTTAGTGCAGAAATATGTGCCAGCCGATCGCCCTGTTTATATTGCTTTTGCCTACGAGCGTCCCTCATTAAATTTTTATAGTGGTCGTCGGGTTTTTCCCCTTGCTGCTGAAGAATTAATCAATCATTGGCAAAGTCACAAGCAACCTTACCTAATTATCGATCGTCAAACCAAAGAAGCTACTGATTTAGAAGGGTTAAAGGTGATCGAGTCGATGGATTCTGGTTGGTTTTTGGTGACGAAGCAGTAGTGAGGTTAATTTTGTGCGTACTTTCGATAGCAAATTAGCTTAGGCTTTAACTTGCCGGCTTCAAATGTTACAAAAATTTTACAAGTTGCGTTAAAATCACCCCTAGCGATGAAACGCAACACTTTTGTAATTGTTGAAACCGAGATTAATATGCTAAATAGGTCAATTACGGCCGAGAAAACTGAGGAATTCGCTCCTGCTGACCTGCAAGACCTGCTAGACTGTACCGATAGCTTTGTTAACCGTCATATTGGACCGACGGAGACGGAAATCGAGAAAATGCTGGCGGTTTTGGGTGTTGCTACCGTGGAGGAGTTAATCGCTCAAACAGTCCCCGCAGCAATTCGTTTACAAAAAAACCTTAATCTACCACCTGCCTTGAGTGAATACGCCGCTCTTGCCCAATTAAAAGCGATTGCCTCAAAAAATCAGGTATTTCGCTCCTTTATTGGCATGGGCTACCATGACTGTATCACCCCGCCGGTAATTCTCCGCAACATCTTAGAAAATCCGGGTTGGTACACCGCCTATACTCCCTATCAAGCGGAAATCGCCCAGGGACGCTTAGAAGCTCTCTTAAACTTCCAAACTCTCATCACTAGCTTAACCGGTCTGGAAATTGCTAACGCTTCCCTCCTCGATGAAGGAACAGCAGCCGCGGAAGCGATGAGCATGAGTTACGGACTGTGTAAAACTAAAGCCAATGCTTTCTTTATCTCCAGTAGTTGCCATCCCCAAACGATTGAAGTTGTTAAAACCAGAGCGATTCCTTTAGGTATTGATATTATTATCGAGGATCATCGTCTCTTTGACTTCCAAACGCCGATTTTTGGCGCATTATTGCAATATCCGGCCACCGATGGCGTAATTTATGACTATCGGGAATTTATCGCCAAAGCGCAGGAAAATGGGGCTTTAGTCACCGTTGCCGCCGATATTCTCAGTTTAGCCCTGTTGACTCCCCCCGGCGAATTGGGGGCTGATATTGCCGTGGGTAGCAGTCAACGCTTTGGGGTTCCCTTGGGTTATGGGGGTCCCCATGCCGCCTATTTTGCCACCAAAGATGCCTATAAACGTAGTATTCCGGGGCGCATTGTCGGGGTATCGAAGGATAGTCAGGGTAAACCCGCACTGCGTTTAGCTTTGCAAACCCGGGAACAACATATCCGCCGGGATAAAGCCACCAGTAATATTTGTACCGCACAGGTGTTACTAGCGGTGATTGCTTCCATGTACGCGGTGTATCACGGACCAGAAGGAATCAAGAAAATCGCCCAAAGAGTGCAGAAATTAACCACTTTATTGGCAACTGGCTTAAAACAGTTGGGTTATGAGGTGGGGAAAGAACCGCGCTTCGATACGCTCAAAGTTACGGTATCCACGGGAGTTAAGGATTTCCTCGCCAAGGCCAAAACCCATAAGATTAATCTGCGTTATTTTGATGAGAATAATTTAGGAATTAGTCTCGATGAAACCAGCAGTCTCAGGGATGTGTGGGATTTATGGCAAATTTTTGCGCCAACCGAGGAATTGCCCTTTACCACGGCGGAATTAGTCGAGAAAATTAGTCTAGAATTACCCGCTAATCTAACCCGTACCAGTGCCTATCTTACCGAGCCGGTGTTCAATCGTTACCACTCGGAAACGGAATTACTCAGATATCTGCACCGTCTGGAAACAAAGGATCTAGCCTTAAATACTTCCATGATTCCCCTCGGTTCCTGTACGATGAAACTCAATGCCGTAGCGGAGATGATTCCGGTAACTTGGGCAGAATTCGGCAAATTACACCCTTTTGCACCGATTGACCAAGCAGAAGGCTATCAACTGCTCTTTCAACAGTTAGAGACTTGGTTAGGGGAAATTACCGGATTTGATGGCATTTCTCTACAACCGAACGCTGGTTCTCAGGGAGAGTATGCCGGTTTACAGGTGATCCGAGCCTACCATGAAAGTCGCGGTCAAGGTCATCGTCAGATTTGCTTAATTCCTGAATCCGCTCACGGGACTAATCCTGCCAGTGCCGTTATGTGTGGTATGAAAGTAGTGGCGGTTAATTGCGATTCTCGGGGCAATATTGATATTAATGACCTGAAAACTAAGGCCGAGAAGCATCAGGATAATCTAGCGGCTTTGATGGTAACGTATCCTTCCACTCACGGCGTTTTTGAACAGGGAATTAGCGAAATTTGCGCCTTGATTCATCAATACGGTGGTCAAGTCTATATGGATGGCGCCAATATGAATGCTCAGGTGGGTTTATGTCGTCCGGCGGATTTTGGCGCCGATGTCTGTCACTTGAATCTCCATAAAACTTTCTGTATTCCCCACGGTGGGGGGGGACCGGGTATGGGACCAATTGGAGTCAAATCCCATTTAGTGCCTTTTCTGCCCGATGTTTCCCTGGTTTTGGCGAAATTATCCCCAGAAACCGCTAACGGTAAGCATCAGGACTCGATTGGCGCAATTTCGGCCGCGCCTTGGGGTAGTGCCAGCATTTTGGTGATTTCTTGGATGTATATCGCTATGATGGGGGCCGCTGGCTTGAAAAAAGCGACAGAAGTGGCAATTTTGAACGCTAATTATATGGCTTTTCGTCTGGAGTCGGCCTATCCGGTGTTATTTAAGGGTAGCGCGGGAACGGTTGCCCACGAGTGTGTGATCGATTTACGTCCCCTGAAAAAACAGGCCGGCATCGAGGTGGAAGATGTGGCAAAACGCTTGATGGATTTCGGTTTCCACGCGCCGACGGTTTCTTGGCCCGTGGCGGGTACAATGATGGTGGAACCCACGGAAAGCGAATCTTTGGGGGAATTAGACCGTTTTTGTGAAGCTTTGTTAACTATCTATCAAGAAGTACAAGCGATCGCTAATGGTAGCATGGATCCCCACGATAATCCCTTGAAAAATGCCCCCCACACAGCTGCGGTTTTAACTGCCGATGATTGGAGTCGTCCCTATTCCCGTCAACAGGCAGCTTACCCGCTTTCTTGGCTAAAAGATTATAAATTCTGGCCAGTAGTCGGACGGGTTGATAATGCCTACGGGGACAGAAATCTGGTTTGTTCCTGTGAGGGTATGGACGCTTATAAGTAATCGTAATTCCTTGATAGTATTGGTGGGGTAGTGGCAAATTACCCCGCTTTTTTTGGGTTTTTTGGAACTAAATCCGTTGAGTAACGCGCAGAAAACGGGTTTCTCCGAGAAACCCGTTTTCTACTCCATGCACTCATGCAAAAGGGGTAATACATAATCAGTTTTTAATAACTGGATTTAGTATTAAATACCTCTTGTGCCACTCGCTCACAACTGCCTACTGTTCCTAAACCGGCCTTAGTTTCTGCGTATTCATCTAACATTTTTTGGCGACGTTGCTGATTTAATAATAGGTCTAGACATTCCTGCATAATTCTCTCTGGATTAGCTTCCTCTTGTAATAATTCGGGAACAATTTCTCGCATTAGAACTAAATTTACCGGTGAGACAAATGGTACAGAAAGCTTCATAATATTGCGGGCAATCCAAGCAGTAACTGCACTTAAACGGTAAACCACCACCTGCGGCACGTTTAATAAAGCAATTTCGAGATTAACTGTACCAGACTTAGCCACAGCCAGATCAGCCGCTGCAATTGCTTCTAAAGTCTGATCTCGTTCCATAATCACCGCATTTAATCCATATTCCGCCACCAATTCTCGCATTTTTGGTTCGTATAAAGCTAAGGGAACGGGAATTAAAAACTTAATATCGGGAATTTTTTCCTGTAATTTTTGGGCAGCAGCGCACACCGTCGGCACGAGATATTTAAACTCCTGTTGACGGGAAGCGGGTAACAAAGCGATCACCGTTTCTTTGGGTTTTATTGCCCATTTTTGCCGCATTTCTTGGCGATTGGGAGCATTGGCCATACGATCAACTAAAGGATGTCCCACCCAAGTTACCGGTACACCTTTTGTTTCAAAAAAACGGGCTTCGGCAGGAAAAATTGCCAATAATTTATCGGTGACGGCGATTAATTTTTCCGTATTAAATAACTTTTCTGCTGTGGACCTTAGTTTAGCTGAGGGAATATTTTCTTCCGACCAAATCCACACCTGTGGGGCAATATAATAGATAATTGGGACACCGGGAATAATTTTTTTAGCCGACTGACCGATCGCCACATTTGCCCCCACATAATCAATTAAAATAATTAGATCGGGAGGATGATCTCTAAAAAACTCTTTTGCTCGTTTTTGTAGTTGTAAAGTTGGCAAAATAAAGGGGATAGATTCAATTAATCCCATGGCAGCCAGTCGAGTGGTTTTACCCAACATTTTTGCCCCAGCTAACTCCATGCGATCGCCACCTAGGGCAAAAATTTCTAACTCAATTGCCTGGGTTTTAGCTAGTTTAAAAAGGGATTCAATCAGCATGGCTGCCTGTAAATCACCCGATACCTCACCTGTACTAATAAATATACGCATTTGGATAATTATTTGATAATAAAAGAATTCAGGAGACAGGATTGCTGGAGATAGGAGATAGGAGTCAGGATTGAGAAGACAGACTTCGGGGTGAGCTTTTGTCGAACGCTTTTTCTTCCCGCTCCCCAATTCATAATTCATAATTCATCATTCATAATTCCCACTCCCCACAGACTGTTCCTCAATCAATAAGTTATTTCCCCGGAATTAAACCGCGACGTTTTTCTCCTGTGGTAGAGGATTGTAAAAATTGACAGAGATGTTGAACATGGGGGTTATCGGTTAAGAGAGAAACTTGTTCTAAAGCCTGCTGAAGATTTAGATTAGAACGATAGATAATCCGAAAAGCTTTTTTCAGTAAAGCTAGATCTTCATCGGTACAACCTGCTCTTTGTAAACCGACTAAATTAAGAGTTCGCACGCGACAGGGATTGCCTTCTACTAAAGTAAAAGGGGGAACATCGCGATCAATACGACTCATTCCTCCTAACATGGCCATTTTGCCAATATGAACAAATTGATGTACTCCTAAAACCCCCCCGATAACTGCTTTTGATTCAATATGGACATGACCGGCCAATGCGACACTATTAGCGATAATAATGTTATCTTGCAAAATACAATTATGGGCAACGTGAACATAGGCCATTAATAAATTATTATTGCCAATTTGGGTAACTTCTCCCGTATCGGTGGCGCGATTAATCGTGACAAACTCGCGAATTTGGTTATTATCACCAATTTCCACGCTACTTTCGCCACCTTTATACTTTAAATCCTGTGGTTCATTACCAATAACAGCCCCAGAAAAAATATGATTACCCTTGCCAATTTTGGTCGGACCCTCAATGACCACATGGGCATCAATAATTGTATCAGCTTCAATTTCCACATTGGCCCCGATCACAGCATAGGGACCAACTTTAACCTTGGGATCAAGTTTTGCCGACGGATGGATAACCGCAGTGGGGTGGATTAACGTATTCAAAGGGAAGTCTCCCGCGCTCAACTTCGTCACTGTATGAATCATGGTATAGCTTATCCTATATTGGACAGATGTGATCAAGATTGATAGCGGTTGCTTGCGGAGGGGACGACTTTAATGGGGAACCAGAACCCGATAAACTATTAACCAGATTCTCTTGGTTCCTTCGTCCCTCCCATCCTGATAAAAAATATATGAGTAATAATAGACCTAAAATTATAGTCTTAGATGACGACCCGACAGGTTCCCAGACAGTCCATAGTTGTCTGTTATTGATGCGGTGGGATGAAGATACTCTCCGCTTGGGATTGGCAGATAATGCGCCAATTTTCTTTGTTTTGACCAATACTCGCGCTTTAACCCCCGAAAAAGCCGAGTCTGTCACGCGAGAAGTCTGTCATAACCTGAAAACTGCCTTAACTAAAGAGGGAATCGAGGATTTTTTGGTGGTTAGTCGTTCCGATTCTACCCTGCGCGGGCATTATCCGATCGAAACTGATGTTATTGCCGAAGAATTGGGCGGTTTTGATGCTCATTTCCTGATTCCAGCCTTTTTTGAGGGGGGCAGAATCACCCGCGATAGTATTCACTATTTAATCATCGATGGCGTTCCCACTCCCGTCCACGAGACAGAATTTGCTCGGGATTCGGTTTTTGCCTACCATTACAGTTATCTGCCGGATTATGTGGAGGAGAAAACGCAAGGTAAAATTAAAGCAGATGATGTGGAGAGATTTTTACTGGCAGATATCCGTCAAGGTAGTTTAGAACGATTGCAAAAGCTCGAAAATAATCAATGTGGGGTGGTAGATGGGGAAACTCAAGCGGATCTCGATCGCTTTGCTGAAGATATTTTAACCGCCGCAGGGGAGGGAAAAAAATTTTTATTCCGTAGTGCCGCCAGTATTTTAACTTCTTTGGCTAATTTAGGAACTCAACCGATCGCACCCGAATCTATGGGTAAGTATAAGCCCACGGGGGAAGCCGGGGCAATTATCGTCGGTTCCCACGTCAAAAAAACTAGCCAACAATTAGATAAACTGCTTCAACAACCCAACACCGTCGGAGTCGAAATCGATGTGACGGCATTGCGCGATCGTCCCGATCAACGAGAGCAACTCTTAGCACAAGCTCTGGAAAAAGTCAAGCTTATTCACAAAAATAAACAAACCCCCGTGATCTATACCAGTCGGCAAGAGTTAACCTTTGCTTCTGTGCAGAAACGCCTTGATTTTGGGGTTGCCGTCTCCACCCTGTTAATGGACATTGTTAAGGGTTTACCCGGTGACATCAGTTTTTTAATCAGTAAAGGCGGTATTACCTCTAATGATGTCTTAAGTACGGGTTTAAGCCTGCAATCGGCCCGTTTACTCGGTCAGATTCTCCCCGGTGTCTCCATGGTCCGTACAGCAGCCGATCATCATCTCTTTCCTAATCTACCTGTGGTTCTTTTCCCGGGTAATGTCGGTGATGTCCAAGCTTTAGCTACAGTTTATCAACGTTTGTGTCAATAGGAGGCAATCAGTGATCAGTGAGCAGTGAGCAGATGTAAGTTTTCAGGTTCTTCGTTCCGCTGCGCTAATTATGCCCAAATTGAGGTGATTAAACCGCACAGTGCGGTATTAGGTATAATTAAGGGGGTGTTAGACCGATGGAGGTGGGATAGTAAGACAGAGGAGGGTGCTAAACCGCAGTAAGCGGTATAATTAATAGTTGGGCTGCTTCATCACTCGGTTGAGGCAGTGCATTCCGTTTACTTGTTAAGTGTTATTGTCCTTGAGTAAAAAATGCAAGTTGTAGCCGTGCAAAGTATAGTTCGGTGTTGAGGGAGTTGAGAAGTGGGATGAGCAGCAAGGGTATAGTTGTCATTATTCTGTTCTTATTTTTTACAGTTCTCGTTATATGTTGGATATTTGCTACATTGGGAGCAACCTCTGAAGGTGTTATAGCCTTGGTAGTATTTGTCCTTGTGCCTGTTGGAGGATATTTATTTAAGCCCATCCGAGACGAATTAGATTCCTTTATCAGCAATTTATTTATTAAAAAATCAATTTACCGAATTTGCATTTTTGGTCGCCCTGGCAGTGGTAAGTCCACCTTTATAGAAACTGCCTTCACACTTATTAATCCGAATAGAGATAGGAGATCGACTGAAGTTTTTGATTATTATGAATTCAAAGTTCAGTTAGGTTTAAGGAACTTTGCCGATGTGGCGATAGCAGACTATAAAGGACAAAATCCTAGTCAGGTAATAATTCAGGCTTCGCCAGATTTCTTTGGCTCTGAAGGTAGCCGAGTAATTAACGCAGTTTTACTCATTGTAGATCTTGTTCCTAGAAAAACCGACGAAAAGGGTAAGCTGCTTAGCGATGAAGCTTTATTTGAATGGTTGAAACAGGGAGATATTATAGGAAAAATAGAAGCAAGAGTCCAAGAACACCATGATTACATTAATGAAGCCTCTTTAGAACTGCTTTTTGCAAGTTTATATAGCAGCAACCTGAAAAGCGTCATATTTTTAATTAATAAGCTAGATCTAATTGACAATCTAATTAACGATGGATACATTACATTAAATAATTTTCGCAATGGTAAAGAATATGCCAAGCATAAATTTGAGATAATGATTAAAAATATTTCTAGAGCTTGTTCTGAGTTGAAGATAGAAGACTTCTCAGAAGATTCTTCAGTTTTTACAGTATGTGCAAAAAAGACAGATGATCTCAAACCTTTAATCGTTAATTTATTAGGGAAACGGAATTAAATATGTCTGAAAAACCACCAAACTATAGTGATCCTGAAGATAAAGTTGACTACCAAGTTATCAAGTCTTCCTATGGACGTGCGAACAAAACCTCTGCACGCAACAATCTGTACTTTTTAGTCGCCCTCACCATAATTGTCCTCCTTTGTGCAATGGTGTTTTTTCAATCACTAAAAATTGGAGATTTGAAAGAAAGAGTAACAAATCTGGAAACAAAAGTTACAAACCTAGAATCTCAAGTTACAAACCTAGAATCTCAAGTTACAAACCTAGAATCTCAGTTACGATCGCTTTTTCAACCACCTTATCACTAGCTAATCTTCTTGGCTATCAAGGATTAAAGCGTCAAGAGAACTGGGAAAATCACCTCGCTGAACCATTTTTGTGAAAACTTTGTAACAATCATTTTTATCCCCTTGTTTGCGAGGATAGCCTAGCCATAAAACAAAAATTGCTTTATACTCCTTGGTTTGTATAGCCCGAAAGAATAAGCGATAACGGTCAGGTAGTCCCATCTTTTTGACTCTTCCGTAATGCTTGAGCGCCCCAGTCAGAGCAAAATGGGAAGCAAAAGGGTCGAGAGGGATTTTTTCTTTAATGGCGACCATAATCGCCCTGTAGAGTTTGACTGTAGAATGAGTACGGTATGCTTCTGCTGGCAAGGTGTTTTTTAGTTTACGAACCTCAACTTGTAAATCGCGGCGTTGTTGCCCAAAAAGTCTTTTAATAAAGTAGATTCGCCAACCGTTAACTATCAAGTTCTACTCCTGTCATCAACTCTTCATCGACCGCTGCCATCGCTTCCGTATAAGCTTCTAACTCAGCATCAGGATTTAATAGGGCTTGCTTGGTCAGAAAATCTAAGAATAAACTCAGCATCAGTTCATCTTCCTCCTGTTCTAGAGATTGAGGCTGTAAGCGGACTAATAAGGTATCAGGGCTGATAACTTCAACAGCACCTTTAGCTTCTTTGAATTGGGGATTATCCTTAAAAAAACTGGCACTCAGACGGAAACCTGAAGCATTGCCTATTCTAGCCCAGGTTAGATTGTATTGTTTGTTACTCATGATTTTAGGCAAGGTTTACTACATATCATGTTATTACATAATTTAATAACATACAAGGTTGCCCAGCTTCTCAACCGCGTTTTAGCTGAACTTCCCCCATACATATATACTATAGGGGAGCGCGCCGAGAAAGCCATCGAGTAAAACTAGCGGATTTCGATTTAAGTACCTAAGCAAAATTAATTAGGGTTTGCTGAAAAAGCTTTTCCTGGGGGCAGGGTGTGGGGTGTGGGGTGTGGGGTGTGGGGTTTTACCGATTTTGAGGCAGTCAATTACCTAATTTTCAGGGAAAAAGTACCTGAATTTTCCCCCCGATCCCCGCAACGGCTGGCACTTTTTGAGTAAAAACAAGTCTAAAAGTCTTATCCAACAAGGTTTTTAGATTTATTCAGCAGACCCTAATTACACATATCTAACCCCCTCTTGCCTCTTGCCTTTTGCCTATCTTTACTAGGAAATTAATTTTGCACGACTACTTACCAATAAACCCCTTGTCGGCTAGGATATTGTTGCCTTGAATGAACTGCAATACGGATTCTGCTGCGGGAGCGTTCGGGGAATAAACCAAAAGGTCAACATTTCACTATCTCTGAAACTAGGCTCAGGTCCAGGCAGCATGGGAGTCAAGCGATATCCCTGTTCTTGATACCAGTCATCCACCAGGACATAAATAATAGTCAAGAGGTTGGGAGCATCTATCCTATTCATGGGGGGCCTCATCGAAAATTTGGGTCTGAAACCCCGTCGTTCTACGACGGCTTTACTGTTAAATATTAGCGCATTTACAAAATATATGCTAAAATGTGAGACATGGAAAAAGCCTATTCTTACCGATTTTACCCAACACCCGAACAAGAGTCGCTATTGCGGCGCACTTTGGGCTGTGTAAGATTAGTTTACAACAAAGCTCTCCATGTCAGAACACAAGCTTGGTATGAAAGACAAGAAAGAGTAGGATATGTTCAAACTTCTTCAATGTTGACC
>NZ_CAIP01000211.1 GCF_000297435.1 Microcystis sp. T1-4
TACTCGCAACCGCTTAACTAAACTTAGTCAAACCTAAGCCACCTGAAAGGGTGAGTTGGGAAATTTTGATGGCCAAATATCCATCCCTGACGATGGGTGACAAGGGCAATTCTTGTCAGAGGGCAGATAAAAGTTTATGCGGATGGCGAGACTCGAACTCGCAAGGCGTAAGCCACACGCCCCTCAAACGTGCGTGTCTACCAGTTCCACCACATCCGCTTGATTTTAGCTTAACCAATATAGCACAGAAAAAAAATAATCTGCAAGCAAATTTTAAAAATTACTGCCGCACAACCTTCGCGCCACCTGAGTTAGTACGGATAAACCTTTTAGGGAACCTTGAATCAAATGGAAGGCCGGGAGAGGACGGATTAACATTTGTCGAGCTAGGGGCAATGGTAGCAGCTGACCTTGATTATCAATTGCCGGGGCTAAATCGGGTAAGTCCTGTGTCACCTCGTCGCTAATCACGCGCACAATTGCCACTTTTTGCCCGCGTAAAGCCGCTAAAATCCTTGCTCCTTCCATATCTACCACTTCATAGCCACCCTGTCCTAAACGTCGTTTTTCCTCGGACTGGCTAATCAGGCGATCACTTGTTAAACCTTTAACGAGACTATATCCGGTTAATTGGGCGATTTCTGCGGTTATTTCTGGTTCACACTGCCAATAACTCCCCTTTTCTGCGCCACAACCTTGATAGATTACCCCATCTCCGACCCGATAGCGATCGCTGAGACTGCCCGCTAATCCCATCAGCACAATTTTTCCTGTAAACTTATTAAGAAATTCTAGAGATTGCCTAGAGACTGGGGAACTGTCGAGGAATTCTGGACCGCCAAGGTTAATCGGGATAATTTGCGGGGCTAAATCGCCGATTTTCCTTAATCCTCGACGGATTGAGCTATGCTCGGCCCCCCGGGGAACGAGAATAATATCTTCAGGTGTGAGCATGAAATTTTTGAGAAAGTTTCCTAATTAGTCCATTGAGATGTTATAAACAATAATAGTGAACTAATTAGGAATAATTCTTAAGTAAATGGCCCTGCCACTGACTGGGCGATTGTCTTTCCCACCATGAAAAAGTCTGTAATTCTGCGTTTATCCGAGGTTAACAAGCGTTTTCCCGCTTCTCCTACTCTAGCTGTCGATAATATCAGTTTTAGTTTAACAGAGGGCGAAATTCTCGGATTATTGGGCCCGTCGGGCTGCGGGAAAACCACTCTACTGCGGATGATTGCGGGATTTGAAAAACCATCTCAAGGAGTGATTGAATTGGGGGGGCGAATAGTTGCCGACGAAAAAACCTTTATTCCCCCGGAAAAACGCAATACGGGCATGGTTTTTCAGGATTACGCTCTTTTTCCCCATTTAACCATCGCTGACAATATCGCCTTTGGGTTAAAAAATTCTGGGGAGAAATTATCGAGCAAAGCTATTAACGCTAGGGTGGCGGAAACTTTGGATTTAGTCGGACTGCAAGGACTAGAAAAACGTTATCCCCATCAGCTATCGGGAGGACAACAGCAAAGAGTCGCCCTCGCCCGCGCTTTAGCCCCAAAACCCTCTTTAATCCTCTTAGATGAACCTTTAAGTAATCTCGATGTGCAGGTCCGGCAACGCTTACGGCACGAGATCCGTCATATCCTGAAAGCGACTGGTATCTCAGCCATTTTTGTCACCCACGACCGGGAGGAAGCAATGGTGATCAGTGACACAATTGCGGTCATTTGTCAAGGAAAATTAGAACAAATTAACAATCCCGAAGAAATTTATAGTCATCCGGCCTCGCGATTCGTGGCCGAGTTTGTCACCCAAGCTAACTTTCTCCCCGCTAGACGGAAGGGTGGACAATGGCAAACCGAGATAGGACTCTGGGAAATTCCCGATGGTCAAGATTTGGACAAAGGGGAATTGATGCTGAGAGAGGAAGATGTCAAAATTAAACCGGATGAGACGGGAGATCTGGTTATTTGCGATCGCCAATTTTTGGGGCGGGAGTACCGTTACTGTCTGCTAACGGCCACCGGCAGCCAAATCCACGCTAGAACAACGATTAACACCCAATTAGACATCGGTACAAAGGTAAAACTATCAATTATTCCCGATAGCGTCCGTGTATTTGCCGACTGATAACTGATACTAAATCCTGTTTAAGGGGTGTGGGGTGTAGGGTGTGGGGTGTAGGGTGTGGGGTGTGGGGAAGTGGGGAAGTGGGGTGTGGGGTGTGGGGAGCTTTTTCAGTAAAAAGGCAGCTCCGAGCTTATCGAAAATTTGGGTTAAAACCCCGTCCTTTTAGGACGGCTTTAGGCTAAAATGGAAAAAGCGATAACCAAGCTAAAAACTGAACCTTGACAACAGATAGTAGGGGGTTTTGTTCAGAAAAGAATTCAAATTCGGCCTTGAACAAGTAAAACTTTCTAGGAAATAAGGTTGAACATTAGATTTTTTCGACTTGTTCAAAGTGGCCGGAGGGCATTCGGACACTCAAAACGGACGGGTCGAAAGTGTCAGACTTAAGCAATTAAGCGTTTTTCGGTGAAGCGTCAACCCCGTTCAGCGACCACCCTAAAAAAGTGGCGTGGTGAGGAACCGCCGTCCGTTTTACGGCGGCGAGGATGTCAACGCTTAATACTATTGACTGATAACTTACCCACTGATAACTGATAACTGATAACTGATGCAAGGCTGACGGCTAATATTGATATCGATCGCGATTTAGGACTAGGGTGGCATTTTTAGCGACAAAATCGATAATTTTTTTGGCCACATCCACACCGGTGGCCGCTTCTATTCCTTCTAAACCGGGAGAGGAATTGACCTCGATAACCACAGGCCCGTGATTAGACCGTAATAAGTCCACACCAGCAACCCGTAAACCCATGGCTTTAGTGGCCCGTATGGCCGTACTGCGTTCCTCCGGGGTTAATTTTATCTTTTCTGCTTTGCCACCGCGGTGAAGATTAGAACGAAAATCCCCCTCGGCCCCCTGTCGTTTCATCGAGGCTACCACTTTTCCATCGATGACAAAACAGCGCAGATCTGCCCCACTGGCCTCTTTAATATACTCTTGTACTAGAATATTAGCCTCTAATTGCCGAAAAGCTTCAATAACTGACTTGGCTGCTTGGTCTGTTTCCGCTAAGACTACCCCAATACCTTGGGTTCCTTCTAATAATTTAATCACGAGAGGGGTGCCGCCGACGGTTTCGATTAAACCATCGATATCTTCAATTGCGTGAGCAATTCCCGTCACCGGTAAACCTATCCCTTCCCTAGCGAGGATTTGCAGACAACGCAATTTATCCCGCGACCGGGAAATTGCTTGCGAGTCGTTGGCAGTAAAAACATTCATCACCTCGAATTGCCGGACGACTGCGGTTCCATAGAAGGTTTTTGAGGCACCAATGCGGGGAATAATTGCGTCGAAACTCTCCAAGGGTTGACCGTTATAGACAACCGTGGGTTTATGGGAGGTGATGTTCATGTAACAGCGCAAATAATTGATCACTCGTACCTCATGGCCTTGGCCTTCTCCCGCCTCTTTCAGTCGCTTGGTGGAATAAAGAGAAGCATCTTGGGATAAAATAGCGATTTTCATAAATTTTCGCTTAAATATTGATTTTACAACTGAATAGCTCTCTATTCCCCCATATTGGCTTTTTTGGCCGGCAACTCATAAAATTTCTGCTCTCGATCGAAGTCCATCGATTATTATGGCACTGACAGTTCCCCTTGAACAGTTAGGTTAGGTGAAAAGTAAAAAAGATCAAGCTTAAGACTAGATTTGTTTTTGTCGTCAGGCTAAGTTTAAGTAGCTGGTTATAATTAAATTAAAAATGGATTTTGCCTTTAATCCCCCCTTAATAAGGTAGGGTTGATTCATGAATCAACCCTACCCTTGATAACGGGGGTGTCTGATAATTTTTAACGCCTACCTACTTATGACTTTACTAGCGAAATCTTTAGAGGAACTGACCGACTGGGTAAAAGACCAGGGACAACCTGCTTATCGGGGGAAACAATTACACCAATGGCTATACGAAAAAGGAGCGCATTCTTTGGCGGATATTTCCGTATTCCCCCAAGAATGGCGCAGCAAGCTGGCGGATTATCCTATCGGTCGTTCCCTGATACATTATCGCAGTGTAGCACCCGATCGCACTCGTAAATATCTGCTAAAACTGGCGGATGGTTTAATTATCGAAGCGGTGGGAATTCCCAGCGAAAAAAGATTAACAGTCTGTGTTTCTTCCCAAGTGGGTTGCCCGATGGCCTGTGATTTTTGTGCCACGGGAAAAGGGGGTTTTACTCGTAATTTAAAAGCTTATGAAATAGTTGACCAAGTGTTAACAGTACAGGAGGATTTTCAGCAGCGAGTTAGTCATGTGGTGTTTATGGGGATGGGGGAACCTTTATTAAATATCCCCGAAGTGGTGACAGCGATTCATTCCCTTAATCAAGATGTGGGTATCGGTCAGCGTTGTTTAACGATTTCTACCGTGGGATTACCCAATAAAATCAAGCAACTAGCGGAACATAATTTACAAGTAACTTTTGCTGTTAGTCTCCATGCTTCTAATCAACAAGTTCGAGCTAAATTAATCCCCAGTGCCGACCATTATCCCCTAAGTAATCTGATCCAAGACTGTCAGGAATACGTTCAAATCACGGGACGAAGGGTGACATTTGAATACATTCTTTTAGCGGGAGTGAATGATTTACCGGAACACGCAAGGGAATTAGTCAAACTGGTGAAAGGGTTTCAGTCTCACGTCAATTTAATCCCCTATAATCCCATTCAAGAGGTGGATTATCAACGGCCTGATGAAAAGAGAATTAAGGCTTTTAAAACTATTTTAGAACAGGAAAAAGTCGCCGTTACTGTCCGTTATTCGAGAGGTTTAGCGACCGATGCGGCCTGTGGACAATTGCGATCGAGCGTCATGGTACAATGAACGGCCGTAAATCAGCAATTAACTAGATTGCTAGTCTCCCCGCTAGGCTAAACTAGAGAACTATAACATCAATGTAGGAGCCATTTCGATGCAAAGTCTCTCTAGTGCCAAAGAAAATCGCCTTTTTGTCTATGAAGTCGTCGGTTTGAGTCAAAATGACAATACTGATAACCTAGATTATTCTATCCGTAAGAGTGGCAGTGTCTTTTTAACTGTTCCCTATAGCCGCATGAATCAAGAAATGCGTCGGATTACCCGTTTAGGCGCTCGCATCGTCAGCATTAAACCCTTAAACGCAGCTGCGGCCCAGTAGTTGAAAAAATAATTATCGGTAATATCTGTCCCCCGCTTTTGTCCTGATCAGGCAAACTAGGGGGATTTTTAGCATAAATGGGAAAAAGTAGCAGAAATCTTAATAAAAAGTAAAATGCTGCAAATGTAACAGATTTTAACCAGAGACTTAACCTATCCTATCCAAAAGGATAAAAGCGATGTCTGTGGTTTTTTTAAGATAACTCTCAATTAGGCCTAGGTGTAGTGTACCGATGGTAGGCTAAACTATGGAACGATTATCGTGACTTGAGTTGGGAGTTATATTTAATGTACAGTCCGAGTACACTAGCGGGAAACCGTTTCTTTGTTTACGAAGTGGTGGGTCTCAATCAAAACGACAATACTGACAGCTTGGATTATTCAATCCGTCAGAGTGGAAGCGTGTTTTTCACGGTTCCCTACAGTCGCATGAATCAAGAAATGCGTCGGATTACCCGTTTAGGTGGTCGTATCGTCAGCATCAAACCCTTAAATGGGATTGCCCCCGTAGCAACTGTTTCTAGTGCCTCCACACCACAGCCAATCGCTCAATCATCGCCCGTCACCGAACAGACCAAGAAAAAGGCCATGACCCAAGCGAAAGAAAAAACAGATATCCCCGTCAACATCTACCGTCCGAATCAACCCTTTATCGGCAAATGTATCGAGAATTATGCTCTCGTTGATGAGGGAGGTATCGGCATCGTACAACACGTCACTTTTGACCTTTCTGGGAGCGATTTACGCTATTTAGAAGGGCAAAGTATCGGTATTATCCCCCCGGGTACCGATGCTAATGGCAAACCTCATAAATTGAGACTCTATTCGATCGCCTCCACCCGTCATGGTGATAAATTAGACGATAAAACCGTATCCCTCTGCGTGCGTCAATTGGAATACCAACACCCAGAAACCAAGGAAACCGTTTATGGGGTTTGTTCCACCCATCTCTGTAATATAGGGGTGGGGGACGATGTGGCTATTACTGGTCCGGTGGGTAAAGAAATGCTGCTACCCAGTGATGAAGATGCCACCATCATTATGATGGCCACCGGGACGGGAATCGCTCCCTTCCGGGCTTTCCTCTGGCGGATGTTCAAGGAACAACACGAAGATTATAAATTCAAAGGTCTAGCTTGGTTGATTTTCGGAGTTCCCAAAACGGCCAATATTCTCTACCAAGAAGAATTAGAGCAAATCGCGGCGGAATTCCCCGATAACTTCCGTCTCACCTATGCCATCAGCCGGGAACAGCAAAATCCCCAGGGCGGCAGAATGTATATTCAACACCGGGTAGCCGAACACGCTGACGAAATCTGGAATCTACTCCAAAGTCCCAAAACCCACGCTTATATGTGCGGACTGAAAGGGATGGAAGATGGTATCGACGATGCTATCAGTGGTGCTGCCGCTAAAAATGGCGCTGATTGGTCTGTCTATCAGAAACAACTGAAAAAAGAACATCGCTGGCACGTAGAAACCTACTAAACCAGAAAGGTTCTCTGAAAATTTTTGGGGGTGGGCATTGTCCACCCTTTTTTTCTTGGCTTCGGTTAAGATCAGTTTTTTAAAAGGCCTTTAACAAAGATGAAATTCTCTCGACGCTTTTTTCCCGTTTTCCTTGCTCTCTGCTTACTGTTTATTTTGCTGCCCCGGGCCTGGAGTTTTACTAATAGCCAAAAACAAATTCTGGCAGATTTAAAAACAGCCGAGATTATTTATCTGGGAGAAAGACACGATAGTCAAGCCGATCATCAGGCCCAATTAGCTATTATCAAGTATTTACAGGCTAATAATCCCCAAATAGCGATCGCTTTCGAGATGTTTCAACGTCCTTACCAAATCTATTTGGATCAGTATTTAGCCGGCAAAATTAGCGAAAATCAGTTGAGAGAAAAAAGTGAATACGACCAACGTTGGGGATTTGATTGGGAATTTTACGCCCCGATTCTGCGCTTGGCCAAGGCGAAAAAACTACCATTGATCGCCCTCAATACACCCACGGAAATCACTAGAAAAGTGGCACAGGAGGGCTTAGAAAGCCTCTCCACCTCAGAAATGACCTACATCCCCCCTAAAAGCGAAATAAACCAGGATAACGAGGAGTACCGTCAACAGATCCTAGCCGTTTATCAGCAACACACGGGGGGCAAAAGTCAGGGATTCGATCGCTTTTTTCTGGCACAGGTTCTCTGGGATGAAACTATGGCCGATGCGATCGCTAAATTCTGGCAAGCTCATCCCGAATATCAGATCATCGTCCTAGCAGGAAAAGGTCATATTGCCTACGGTTACGGCATTCCCAGTCGAGTCCAAAGAAGATTAGGCGATCGCGTCATCCAGCGTTCGGTTTTCTTGGGAGACGCTCCCCAATCATCACCAGCAGAAACCAAAAAACCCGCCGATTATTTTTGGCAAGAGCAAAATTAAGCCAGTCGGAGGTTAGGAAACAAGGGATGATAAGCTAAGATGCCAGTCTTTAAATTTAGTAGATAATAAGTCTGAAAAACTGATTATTTATTTCCCCTTTTGCCTTTTGCCTTTTGCCTTTTGCCTCTCCTCTATGAGTAGCCTATACTCAACGGATTTAGTATAATAAGTAGGTAGGCACAATTATTTGTAGGATGGGTTAGCGGTAGCGTAACCCATGCGGGCGTTGGGTTTCATGCTTCAACCCAACCTACGTTCATTTTATATTTAATTCCACCCACCTACTTAGGACTTGCTGAATAATGGTAAAACCCTTTGAAAATAAGGCTTTT
>NZ_CAIP01000210.1 GCF_000297435.1 Microcystis sp. T1-4
AAAAACCTTATTTTAAAAGGGTTTTACCATTATTCAGCAAGTCCTAATTAAGGCTAATTCTAGCGGAAAATTACGGTTTTACATTGCGCTGTTTTTGTGCGATTTCTCAAAGCACTTGCTCAAGAGTTGGCTCAAGGCTTTCTTTAATGTCATCAACCTCGTGTTTATGATGGGGAAAACTAACAATTTCAACATGGTGGGGTGCATTATCATAACGGAAGATCATAACTTGAGCTTCGTTCATGTAATGATAGCGATATTTTATCTTTGGTTTTGTGTCAGTATTTTTTACTTCAACAAGGTCTAAGCGATGATTATTCTCAAAAATAATTGAACCATTAATATAGCCTTGACTTGCGTTATAAATTTTCTTGGTCAGTGATAAATATCTCACATTGGGAAATTCTCAAATGGTTTTTTCGATTTGCAAAAAATAGGCTTCAATCATTTTAATTCCTGGAGGTTAGCCTCGTTTTGAAGAAGCATTTCATATAGTCCAGACCAAACTATAAAATCCGATTCATCTCCTAAAATACCTTGAGAAAATTGCTGATAAAATTCTTGGGATGTCATTTTATATTGTTTTTCCAGAGCTGCTAAATCTAATTTTAGATTCAAATTGCTTTTTTGTAATTCGGCAATCTGATAATCAATAATGCTTTGGGCAAATTTTTCTTGATCTTTGATAGAGTTTAAAATCTTTTTAAGGCGTTTTTCTGTTTCAGGCTGAACAGATAAGTAGGTAGGCACAGGGAGCATCTCACCTTTGCAATGAGCATAAATACTTAGTGGAAAAATAGGCTTTTCGAGGGTAATTCTTGTTTTAATTCTCCATGTACGCAGTCTTTAAAAGCCTCTATTTCGTTCCAAGACACGATTAAGAGTGGCTTTTAGGCTAAGTATAATTACTTATCGCGTAAGTGAGATGCTCCCGTAGGCACAATTATTTGTAGGATGGGTTAGCGGTAGCGTAACATAATCGGGCGTTGGGTTTCATGCTTCAACCCAACCTACGTTCATTTTATATTTAATTCCACCCACCTACTTAGATGAAAATCTAACATAAGCTGTCTCATTACCACAAATCAAGCGGGTTTTTATTCTAGCAAGCGTCAGCCCTGGGGGAGAGGAATGTAAAGATTTATTAAATTGTAGCTTTTGATACAACGTGGGGGGGGGAAAGTGTGTATGCTCTGCTTGAGCATTTGCTGGTCATTGTTTTGGGTTGCCCTATTGCTTAACCCGAATCGAAATGTCAGGCACTCAAATCATCTACCATTAACCCTTTTCTTTTCATGAAAATAAAACAACTCTGCTTTGTCTCTGGAGTTGCCCTGGCGACTCTGGGAACCAGTGCGGCACAAGCTGCTTTGGTGGTCGTCCCTACTGGCTTGGCTGTTGGCGATCAGTATCGTTTAGTGTTTGTGACTGCTGGCACGCGGAATGCAACAAGCACCAACATCAACGACTACAATACCTTTGTCACCAATCAAGCCACAGGGGGAACCCCAGGGATTGATACGGCTCTCGATACGGCTTTAAATGGGGCAGGATTTGACCTTAGTACGATTACTTGGAAGGCGATCGGTTCTACGAGCGCAGTCGATGCTCGTGATAATACAGGTACTCATCCATCGAGTACGGGTGTTCCCATCTACCTGATAGATGGCAACCGGGTGGCCAACAATAATGCCGATCTCTGGGATGGGTCTCTCCAACACCCCATAAATCGAAATAACCTGGATCTGGTGGATGCCAATGGTGTTGCCTGGACAGGATCTGACTTCCCTGGTACGGGATACGGGAGTTTGCAGTTGGGCAGTACTGAAGTTGTCGCGGGCAGCGCTCTCGCGTCGAACTTCTCGTGGATTCTGGTAAACTTTTTCGGGGCCTCGAACCTTGCACGTATGTATGCGATGTCGAGTGTGTTGACCGTGCCCGGAAATCAGCCCGCACCCGTTCCGGTCCCCGAACCCGCGAGCCTTCTTGGTTTTATCACACTGGGCAGTTTAATGTTAGGGAGTGCTGTCCGCAAAGCGAGGAAATAATGCCTACAAGGGAGAGGAGACGCGGGTTTCCTCTCTCTTTTTTTGGGGGTTATGAGTAGCATCTCAGTCACGAATTATGCTAGGATTCGCCCTAGAATGATAAAAAATCATGACTACACAAGCAACAGTAATCCAAGGCACAGCCAAAGAAATTAGGGAAGCACTGGCGCTTATACCAGATGATGAAATTGTCCGCCTTATGGTGGGTCGTCCCAGCTTATCTATTATTGCCAGAAAATTACAGCACGAGGCCGCAACTCTTGGCATGACAGCTGCGGAACACGACGCACTCATGGCATCGTTAAAAGATGATTTGTGATACGGGTTGTTGTTGATATCTTGGAGAAGTCAGACCTTACACTTCATCGGGGTTAATTCCAAGCCCTCTGAGCCTTTCAGCCAGCCGGATGGCTTTTTGTTCAGCCTCTTGTTTCGCCAAGCGCTCTTGATTGGCAATTTGCCGTTCTTGAGCAGCGATCGCCTCTGCGTTCATCGCTCTTTCCTCAGCCGTTAGATAGCGATTTCCCGACTGGTCATACCAGTATAACCATTCCCGATACCAGGCAATATGTTCTCCTTTCTCGTAACCCAGCGCCAAGCCAATTTCTGGCAACCAAACTCGATTATTCTCACTCTCTAGAAGTTGATATTTTCCTGAGATTAATTTATATACTTCTAATCTTTGTCGGTTTTTAAATCTTCCTCTTCTGCCACTGAAAGGATTGTAGATTACATAATACAGAATCCCCAGGCTTTGGTAATTTAGAAATTTCTCCTCATACTCACTGTTATATTTCTCGGAAATTACCTCTAAAAACAAAATCGGCAAGATATACTTTTCCCCCCACAAAACATAGCTTAACCGACCTTTTTCTCCCGTATCATGGTTGACTCCAACTGCTAAGAAACCATCGGGGACAAAAGCTGATTCGTCTGGATTATAATAAACAGCCATATCTACCCCAAAATACCAATCATCTCGACCAGACCAAATTAAGGCTAATAAATTTAGCAGTAGGTTGGGAATATCATTTTGTAACTGATTGTCCACTGGAGTTTCGTCGGAAGAGGGTAATTCTTCGGCACTGGGAAGAGGGCAATTTTTGTTATAGGTGAGGTTAACCATAGCTCCTACAAGCGTGGTGTTTAATTACTGCCAATTCTAACAGAAAATTACGGTTTTAGATTTCGTTGTTTTTCTGCGATTTCTCAAAGCACTTCATCAAAACTCGGATCAAGGCTTTCTTTAATGTCATCAACCTGATTAATTTCTTGGTTAGGAGAGGCACTCAGGCACTCATGCAAGAGTCAAAGGGGAGAATAAATCAGGGGTGCTGTCCGCAAAGCTGGAAAATAATGTCTCAAGGGAGAGGAGAGGAGACGCGGGTTTCCTCTCTCTTTTTTTGGGGGGTTTTATGGGAAGATCGGGAAAGCTTGCTAGGTGCAATCCCGATCATCATGAAACGAGACTCGATATTTTACCGGCTTTTTCAACAATCCCCCTCCCTTCTCTTCGATTTACTGGAAAACCCGCCAGATAATGCCACCGAATACCGCTTTGACTCCGTAGCCGTCAAAGAACCCAAATTTGAGATCGATGGCGTATTCCTGCCACCCGATAATGATAGTAGCGGGGTAATCTATTTTTGCGAAGTGCAATTTCAAAAAGACGAACGACTCTATGAAAGGGTTTTTGGTGAATCATTTTTGTATTTTTATCGTCAGCGAGAACGATTTGCCGATTGGCAAATTGTTGTCATCTATCCCACCCGCAGCCTAGAACAAAGTAATGCCCATCCCTACCGGGCGCTGCTCAATTGTCCTCAGGTGCATCGAATTTATCTGAACGAATTAGGGGAAATTCAGCAGTTACCCCTAGGAGTTGCCTTAATGGTACTCACTACTGTGGAAGAAACCCAAGCACCAGAAAAAGCCCGCTATTTACTGGCACGAACCCAAGAGCAAATTGCAGATACAGAAGCCAGTCGCGCCATAATAGAAATGATTGCCACAA
>NZ_CAIP01000209.1 GCF_000297435.1 Microcystis sp. T1-4
AGGAGCATAGGGGGATGCTTCCCGCAAAAAACCCACAGAAAACAGGTTTCTTCAAGAAACCCGTTTTCCAGAGAGTTTAAAGATCAATTGGTGGATTTAAAGAGTGGTTTTCCTTCTGGTAATCGCCTAATTTTTCCTGACTCATCCCGTTCTACTTCTGCAAAAACATAATTGCCATTACTATCTTGCTTCAAGCATAATTTCCCATCTACTTGTTCATAAACAGGTGGACAAAATTGAGGGATTCCTCCAAATTCTACTACCTCACCCCCTAGTTCTTGTAAGATAGGACATAAGATGAGATTTTCTTCCTCATCAAAGATGAAATTATGAGTATTCGGATCTCGTAAAGGGAGAGGATAAATCGGTAAACCCATCGAACTCGTCAAAGCCTTTCCTGCTGCATCCCTAACTGGCTCTAAAAAAATTGGCTTTCCTTGAGAATTCTTAACAATTTCTTGAGTTTTTATATCCCTTAAAACAATTGTTCCAGTCGGTATAACTTCCTTTTCTCTAAGCCTTAAATGAGCCTGGTGTAAATTCGGTAAATTCTTATCCGATATGTTAAAATGTTTTGTATATTGAATCGCTGCTTTAACAAAGCCCAAGCGTTCTAATAATACCTGAATCCCTTGCTGATCCATACTGATTAATAAGTCAATATCGCTAACCTTTAGTTCTTCCGCTTTAGCGATCGCCGCTTTAATCAACAAATTAATCGTGTCCGGTTTGCGGTGCTTTTCTTTAACATACATCCCCAAAACTGCACCCACACGACGGGGAATGAAAGGATTTTCCCACATTTCCAAAGCAGAAATCTGGGGAGGTGGGGTCTCATCATAAACATAAGTAAAGAGAAACCCGACGATTTGCTGCTCATATTCCAAGACAAAACCGAAAGATAGCGGTTTTTTAAGCTGATAGCTCACATATCCTTCATAGTCAAAATCAGGTTTCAGATTGATCGAGGGATCAACTTCCGATCGCCTTTGAGCAAAATCTCGCCAAAGAGGAGCGATCGCTATTGCATCTTCAGGTCTAGCTAGTCGTTGATGATACATAGTTTCGCCAAGATTATGCTTGTTTTCCATACTATATTCTGACAAGTCTGCTTTGGCAACAGATAAGAAGAAGCATAAAAACGCTTCAAAATACTCACTTAATGCTTCTTTCCAGGGTTGATCATAATTGACGGTTGTTTGGTGGATGAGCTGCTCAAGGCACCCTACTGGACTGTTTCAGTCTTAGTGGTGCAGAAAAGTCAGTGGAGCCTCAACCTGAGAAAACTGTAACCCGAGAAAACTCAATTTGACAAGCTAAGGCTTCCCGTTGACGACGAGAAGCACCGGCCGGTGGGGGATTACATCGGGGTAAGGGGGGTCAGGGAGGAATGGGCAGACCTTGCTGGCAAAGACGTTGTAGCTGGCGCACCTAGTGGCCATGGCAAGGGATTTGCTAGTGCTGTCCCAGTGGGGTATCAATTAGTCACATCTTTCTTAACATAAAGTTTGACAACAACTGTGGTATAACTTCACAAGAACTTGATATTATTACAATAGTCTCAAAAACAATGATCGAATTAAGTCCCGCCGCCGCTAGAGAAATTGAACGTTGGAGTCAAAGCCGTCGCCTGAGTGGTTCCTCTCTGCGTTTGACAGTAAAAAACGGTGGTTGTTCGGGACTTCACTACCATCTCGAATTAACCGCTATTGCGGGAGAAAACGATCGCTTTTATCAAAGTCAGGGTATTAATATTTTAGTCGATCCTGACAGCGATCGCTACCTACAAATTTTAAAATTAGACTATTCAGAAGATCTCATGGGTGGTGGTTTCCGTTTTACCAATGCCAACACCCAAAATACCTGTGGTTGTGGTCTTTCCTTTAGCGCTTAATTAACTGGTCCAAATAGCCAAGACAACTAAAAGGGCATTAACCAGATAAAATGCGCCCACAATCTTGGTTTCCGTCCAACCACTTAATTCTAAATGATGATGAAAAGGAGCCATTTTTAACAATCTTTTGCCCTGGCCATCGGGTCCTTTTGTGGCTTTATAATAGATAACCTGAGCGATTACCGAAAGAGATTCCAGAAAGAACAGACCACTAATTAAAAATAATCCCCAGAGATGTCCAGTAATTAAACCCACCGCAGCTAAAGCGCCTCCCAAAGCGAGGGAACCCGTATCACCCATAAAGACTTTAGCGGGGTTGCGGTTATGAAAAATGAAGCCTAGACAAGCACCAGCAAAACAAGTGCAGAAAATCGCTAAATCCGGATGACTAGGGGCGATAATAATACCTAAACCCAAAAATGCGATCGCACCAGTTCCCCCTGCTAATCCATCCACCCCATCGGTGAGATTAGTGGCGTTACTTTCAGCCACAAGGACAAATGCCGCCAAAATCCAGAAGAAAAAGCCCAAAGGAATGACTAATCGACCCCAAAGGGTGATATCGGTACTCACCTGATTGACCAACATCCAGAGACAAAAAAGCACCGCCCCCGCTATCTGTAAAATTAACTTCATCCGGGGAGATAGGCCCTTATTCGACTTATAACGCAGAATTTGCCAATCATCTAACCAACCGATACCCATGTAAGCAAAAGTCAGCAAAGCAACCGCCACCACATTAGGAGTAAATTTAGACCAGATTAAAGCGAAAATAAGGGCTACTGGCACAAAAAAGCTGCCTCCCATTGTCGGGGTTCCTGCTTTCTTTAAATGAGCCTGTGGTCCATCTTCGCGCATGATCTGGCCCATTTTCAAGCGCCGCAGCATCGGTACTACTTGACAACCAAGACCAGCACTGATTAATGTCGTGGCCATCAGGGGGAGTAACAGGGAATTAGTGGACTGAAAAAAAACTACTAACAGAAATAGTAATCCCGTTAGTAGAATCAGGAGATGGGTTCCAGTGGGTTTTTTGAAGATAGGGGCGGAAAAAATGTTAGCGTTCACGACTAAAGCGCCAGATAAGGGGAAAATTTGCCAAAGAAGACGGGATTAATCTTCATCTAAGACTAATTCATCCTCGTCGTCATCATAACCGATATCATCGACATCCATCAGTTCAGATAGTTCCACATCTTCTTCCAGAGTCAGATCCGGTTCGGCGATTTTATCCCGGGGAATCATGCGATTATTTTTTTCTAACCACTCGACAATGGAAGCGTCTTTTTTTAGGGGAATAACCGCGGCCGGTTCGTAGCGGGGTTCTTGACGAATAGAAGGATTAAGCATAATCACTCGACGATTAACAGCGATCATTTCGAGTTTACCATGTCTTTTAAGGCTCTGATAATCTCTTGATTGGCCGCGGGGAAAGTGTAATGATCTAGTTCCTGGATAGTTACCCAGCGGATTTCTTCACATTCGATCGCCCGCGCTTCGCCGCTGAGATAACGACAGTTATATACTTGTAGATTAACCCGAAAATGACTATAGATGTGATCGATGGTGATTAAATGACTATCAACCGCGATGTCAATGCCAATTTCTTCTAATATCTCCCGTTTAATACATTCCTGCACCGTTTCATTGCCTTCGATTTTGCCGCCGGGGAATTCCCAAAAACCGCCCAGGAGTCCCTTGGCTAGACGGCGATCGATTAAAATTAAATCTTGATCGTCTCTAATTACGGCCACACCGATTTGTTTAGAAGCTAAAGAGTCTGTTTCTGGAATCATAGCGGTTATTGGCGAAAAAATCGGAAAAAATAGTTAAAAACTGACTGCGGAAAATTGAGTCAAAAGATGATATAATCGAGAATTGTACGATTAACGATTAACAATGACAGTCAGTTCCGAATCAAAGTTTATTTTAAAAGTATTGTGGTTAGATCAGAACGTAGCGATCGCTGTGGATCAGGTGGTCGGCAAAGGAACTAGCCCCCTCACCGCTTATTTTTTCTGGCCGCGCAATGATGCTTGGCAACAACTGCAAGAGGAGTTAGAAGCAAAACACTGGATTGATGAGTCCGATCGCGTTGATGTTCTCAACAAAGCCACAGAAGTAATTAATTTTTGGCAAGAGTTACGCAATCAAGGCCGACAAATCCCCATGGCCGATGCACAGTTAAAATTCCCCGAAGTTGTTTTTAGTGGTAGCAATTAATTTATCGAAAAAATCGGGTCTAAAACCTCGCCTTAAGGCGAAAAGTTTTTGGAGCGGGGCATAAATCCCCGTTACAAAAACGGCCTCCTGCCCCCTGCCTCCCTTAAGTCCGACTACTTAACTGATAACTGATAACTGATAACTGATAACTGAAAAAGAATCGGGTAGGTTTATATAAACCCGCCCGATTTTGCTTGAATTTAATTTGATTTGGTTGGGTTTAAACCGATACTAAACCGCCAGCGGCCTGGTATCTAGCGCGAGCTTTGCGCCATGATTGTTGCGCTTGGATAGTTTTGCGACGGTCATCCCCTTTACTGACTTCATCGAGACGAGTTTGGGCCCGTTCGTATTCGGCGCGAGCTTTTTCCTTATCGATTTTTGAGCCTAATTCCGCCCCATTAACGAGGACTTTGATCTCATTATTTTCGACTTCAGCAAAACCGCCCAAAACTGCGATATTTTCCCAGTCTTTCCCCGGTCGAATTCGCATTACGCCAATATTCAGGGCAGTTAATAAAGGAGCGTGACCGCTAAGAATACCTAATTGTCCCGTGGAACTGGGTAGGATTACTTCTTCGGCCACGTTATCCCAGACAATGCGATCGGGTGTAATAACCCGTACTGTAATGCTCATTGGTGATAATAACGATAATTTTGGCAGATTTCTGGGTTAAGTAACCGCTAAACGCGGTTACTACTGACTTTTAATTAGCCTTTTTTGAGTTTTTCGCCTTTAGCGATCGCTTCATCGATATTGCCGACCATATAGAACGCTTGTTCGGGTAAGCTATCGAGTTCACCTTTGAGGATCATCTGGAAGCCTTTGATCGTATCAGCGAGAGTAACGTATTTACCCGGGGAACCGGTGAACACTTCCGCCACGAAGAAAGGTTGCGAGAGGAAACGCTCAATTTTGCGAGCGCGGTCAACGGTGAGACGATCTTCTTCCGATAATTCGTCTAAACCGAGAATAGCGATGATGTCCTGTAACTCTTTATAGCGTTGCAGGGTAGATTGGACGGCGCGAGCGGTGCCGTAGTGTTCATCACCGACGATATCAGCTTGGAGCATGGTGCTGGTGGAACCGAGGGGATCTACCGCCGGATAGATACCTTTGGAAGCCAGACCGCGGGATAGTACAGTAGTTCCGTCCAAGTGAGCGAAGGTAGTAGCGGGAGCGGGGTCAGTCAAGTCATCCGCAGGTACATAGACCGCTTGGATGGAAGTGATCGATCCTTCTTTGGTGGAGGTAATCCGCTCTTGCAGGTCGCCTACGTCAGTGCCGAGGGTGGGTTGGTATCCTACCGCAGAAGGCATCCGACCAAGGAGCGCCGATACTTCCGAACCAGCTTGCACGAAACGGAAGATATTATCGACAAATAAGAGTACGTCTTGCTTGTTAACATCGCGGAAATATTCGGCCATGGTCAAAGCGGAGAGACCGACGCGCATTCTCGCTCCGGGGGGTTCGTTCATCTGACCGTAAACGAGGGCGATTTTCGAGTCTTCGGGGTTATCAGCGTTGATTACCTTCGATTCGATCATCTCGTTGTAGAGGTCGTTTCCTTCGCGGGTTCTTTCACCCACACCGCCAAAAACCGAGACACCCCCGTGTTGAATGGCGATATTGTTGATTAATTCCATCATAATGACGGTTTTGCCCACACCAGCACCCCCAAAGAGGCCGATTTTGCCCCCTTGACGGTAGGGGGTGAGCAAGTCAATTACCTTGATACCGGTTTCAAAAACCGTCGGTGTTACTTCAAGATCGACTAATTTGGGAGCGGGACGGTGAATAGGAGAGGTTTCGGTGACGTTAACCGGTCCTTTTTCGTCCACGGGTTCACCAAGAACGTTAAAAATCCGACCGAGGGTGCATTTACCCACGGGAACGCTAATCGCCGCGCCGGTGTCCACGATATCCATACCGCGCACTAAACCATCGGTGGTACTCATGGCAACGGCCCGCACTTGGTTGTCACCGAGTAACTGTTGTACTTCACAAGTAACCGATAGATTTTGACCGGCGGAGTTAGTTCCTTTTACGGTTAAGGCATTATAAATACGGGGCAGTTTGCCACTGGGAAATTCGGCATCGATGACAGGACCGATGATCTGGACGATTTTACCAACGTTAGTTTCTGTTGTCGCTACCATTGTTTATGTCTACTCTGGGTTTTAGCTGATAACTCCCACAAGGGGAAAGTCTTAATTTTTTGTAAAATTAGCCAATACTCAGCTTATCACGCTAGGGGATCAGATCAGTTATCAGTTATCAGTTATCAGTTACCAGTTACCAGTGATCAGATGTTAGTTTTCCGTGGACAGTCTAAGCAGTGATCGGTATTAAATGGCAATTTTCTGCTTACTGGTTGCTGATCACCGATAAAAAGTAAGGCAGGCCTTAGCCTACCTTAAAACAAAGCGAGGTTGATCAACTTTGGGGATGCCGATGCAGTGCATGGAATTAGTCTATTACCATATATTGTCGATTATGGCAAGGGTTTTGCTGGCTGTATAGATTCAATTAACAAATAATTGTAAGCTTGACCATAGGGTTTAGTCTATGGATTGAGGGACAAGAACTATCTTCTGTCAAACTGGGTTTAAACCTGAACCTTAATACCTATACCTAAGCGACAAGATCGGCGATTGCGCTACAATCGGCACAATACGCTTTTTGGAAAATGCGTGACCCTGCGCTAACGTATCCTACAATCTCGCCGATCGCACTGAGGTATTTATGCTACCCGATCACTTAAATTTTCACGGTAAAAAGCTATGTGGGCGTTCCTTCAAAGGTCGTGACCTAAGAGGTGCTGACTTTAGTGGCGCAGATATTAGAGGGGCGAACTTCTCGAATGCTAATTTAGAAAATGCTACTTTTGATTCTGTTAAAGCTGGTCTAGATCCTAGATGGGCATACCTATTAAACAAAACTTCTTCGTTTTTGCTTCTTTTTTATTTCTCAAGCTATATCTTTAATTTTACGTTCTTTCCATTAATCTTTCTGATTGAAGGAAATCCAATCTATACATTTATAATTCTTTTAGTTGCTGATATGTATCCTACATTTATGCTTTCAGCAAACGAATTCGATGATTTATTATCTTTACTTACTTATCGTGTTATATCTATATCTATATTCATTGTAATTGTCTTAGGCTTGTTTAATATTTTGCCGAAGAATCAAGCAATAGCCATCGTCATATATTTGATATTTTCATTAATTATTCACTCAACTGGCTCTTTTAAAGCTTTCGTTAGAATTCGTGTTTCAGGAGATATAGAAGGACCACGTTGGATATCTTGGATATCTGATTTAATAACGATAATTTTTCTAATTGGGATGTCAATAATAGCGTTAAAATTGTGTTATAACCCACCCTCAACAACGCAATCTCGTAACCTGGACAGGCTAGAAGCCCATCCCACAGAGGGATTCAGTGGAACGGGAATCTTGCCTGTACCAACCATCGGGCTAGAAGCCCATCCCACAGAGGGATTCAGTGGAACAGGAATCTTGCCTGTACCAACCATCGGGCTAGAAGCCCATCCCACAGAGGGATTCAGTGGAACAGGAATCTTGCCTGTACCAACCATCGGGCTAGAAGCCCATCCCACAGGGGGATTCAGTGGAACAGGAATCTTGTCTGTGCCAACCTCAGATGCTCCTAATAACCCAGAAGTAAATAACCCAAAACAGGATAAAGAAGACACTGGTAAATTCTTGCAATTGGGGCCACTAGGTACAGCAGTTGAATCTATGTTAACCAGTCTATCCACTCAAGATTCTCAAACAATACTGCCAATCTTAACCAAGTTTGATAGTGAAGAAATTCTGATCAATTTTATAAAGTCTATGCAAGAAGCAAACAAAAAAAGCACACAACTTGGGGGGTGGTTTATAGTCTATTTTTTGTTTAGCCTTGTGCCTTTTGGGCTGATTTCAGGTTTTTATTTAGCAAATCCATATACAAATAGTTATGGCGATAAACAATTTAATCTATATCGCGTTTCTGTGCCAGGAGGTACAAACTTTCAGGGAGCAAATCTGACAAATGCAGACTTTCACAAGAGTATTTTGACTGATACGAATTTTAGAGGTGCAAATCTGACAAATTGTAATTTTACTGAATCTACCTTACAAGCTGTGGTTTTTCAACGAGCAAATTTGTCTCATATACTATGGCTCAACGCCAAAGACTTGGATAAAGCATCAATAAAAGGAACAATTCTTGAAGATAAAATAGTACGTCAAATTGCGATTAGCAGAAATATTGAGAAAATTAAATATCTTGCTGGGAAAAATCTTGCTGGTCTGAATTTGATCGGGATGGACTTAAAAGATATTAATTTCACCGAATCAGATTTATCTGGGGCATTACTAAGGAACGCAAATTTAAAGAAAGCAAACTTGACAAGAACAATATTGAATAGAGTTGATTTTACAAACGCGGATTTGTCTGATGCCGATCTTACTGGTGCTTCAGTAAAAGGGGCTAAATTTGATAATGCTATATTAACAGGAGCGATTCTAGATGATTGGAGAGGTGACAGCAGTACAAGGCTGTGGAATGTGGTTTGTAGCTATATCAATGTTAGAGTTAAATTTTCTTATAGTTCATATATCGAAATGCGTCACCTTAAAAAGGGCGAGTTAGCTAACTCCTTCTCTACTAATACAAAATTAGTTTCATTACCATTTCATGATCAAGTTAACTGGAAAGCCTTTAATTACGCACTTTATAAATTTCAAGATGAAAATAATTGTGCATTACAAGTTACTGAACAAGGCCAAAGTATAACCGATGACGTTACAACAGTAACTATAGCGATTCCTGATCAGATTGATGAATCAGACTTTCGCAATGAATTGTACAAGAGTTATGAATTAGCTTATAATTCAATAAAAGCACAAAACAGCCCTGAATTGAGCGAGGTCTATAGAACACTAAAAGAGACTATTTCTCATCAAGGGCAAGACTACAAACAGATTGTTAAGCTTTTACAAAAACCTAGAACCGTCACTTATCAAGTAGAAACTATGAATCAGATTAACGATAGAAGCCGTAAAGTTGAAGTGCATGGCAATATTACTGGCTCAACAATTAACTTAGGTGAGATTAGTGGTGAAGTTTCAAATGCAGTAAATTCACTACCTGATTCTACAAATCCTTCACAGTTAGGAATTAAAGAGCTTTTGACACAACTTCAAAAAGCTATTGAGGAGGAAACACAGTTACCTCCTGAAGACAAAGCAGACTTATTGGAACAAGTAAAGGCTTTAACAGAAGTGCCAAAAACTCCCGATCAAGAGAAGAAAGAAGGGATAGTTAGAAAGGCGAAGAAGATATTTAATGCAACGTTAAAGGGATTGCCAGATACAGCCAAAATTGCTGAAGCGTGTAGTAAGTTGTTACCTCTGATTCTCAAAACGTTAGGATTTCCAGTGTAGCTACTTGTAATGTGATCGCTGGGACTCTATCATCAAGTTCTTGTAGTACAACCACAGACATATAAAAATTTTCAGGCAACGTAGATGAGAATAAATTTCGGTAGCTTTTGCGGCAATAGATCAATAATCTGAGGAAATTATCGGTTAACTATATGAATTCTGCTAAAATTATCGCCATTATCACGGGAGCGATTTCGATTTTAATCGCCATTGCCTATTTAATCCTAGTTCAGATTCTGGACTTTCGCAGCGAGATGATTCCCGCTCCCCTAGAAGTTATTTTTCCTGGATGATAAAAATCAGGGTTGAAAATGTTTCAACCCCAGAAAAAGCAATTTTTGAGTCGATTAACCCACTGGTTGTAACTGTAATTGCGAGAGGGTAGTGATACTAGATCTGGTTGTTAAAGACTGATTATCTATTATTGCTTTTAAAGTGGAGGATTGCATCAAAAGAGTTGCTCTGGCCCTATTGCCGTGGTCGTCTTTGCCAAGCAACAACTAATTTAATTTCCTCATAACTATAATTATCTCCCAGATTTTCTTTGAGAGTTTTCAGGGATTGATCGCCCACTTTTTTGATCGCTAAACGAATATATTCCTGTTTATTTTTAGAGACTAACTGATTAATATCAATTTCGTAACCTGCCTCCAGCAATTTAGCTAAATGTTCATAGATGGTTGAGACTTTTAAGCTTCTTTTGCGAGCGATTTCTTCCGCATTCAACCCATCTTGATAGTATTGGAGAGTGAGGAATTGAGTAGAGGGAAGACTATCCTGACAAAAATCATTAATTGCCGCTATAAATATATCCCCATACTGTTGTACTTTACTGTGTACTACTCCAGAAATTTGACGAAACTGCCCCAAATTCCGTGGTTTCGATTGGGCCATCAAACGCAGACTAGAATCATGGAAAATAACGTAGGGAGGAACCCCTTGACTATCGGCAATTTTTTTCCGCAGTTGCCGCAAGCGCTCGAATAATAAATCACTTTCCACCATATTGGGATTGTCGTCTCCCACGATTTGACCGTTAGCTTTTTGGGGGACGGCAATAAACACGGAACGTTGTTTCCGCATCACTTCCCAACTGTGTTGATTAAGTTTCAAGATTCTAAAATCGTCTTCAGTTTCTACTAATATATTTTGCTGGACAAGGGAACGACTTAAACGTTTCCACTCCTCCACAGTTTTATCTTTACCGATGCCATAAGTAGATAATAAATGATGTTGATATTGGCTGATTCTTTCACCTTTTCTTCCCCTCAGTACGTTGATTATGTGCATCATACCGAATTTCTGTCCCGTCCGCGCCACACAGGATAAAAATTTTTGTGCTTCGATCGTCCAATCCTGGTTATTTTTACCATTCCGACAGTTATCACAGTTACCACAGTTACCCGCAAAACTTTCTCCAAAGTAACCTAGTACGCTCGATCTTCTACATTCAGTCCCCTCGGCATAATCTAACACCTGTCGCAATTGTTGACGAGCTTTCTGCTGTTCATTTTGCTCGGTTTTTTGGTTAATAAAATACTCAATTTTTCTGGCATCGGCAAAGCTAAAAAAGAGGGTACATTTAGCCGGTTCTCCGTCCCTCCCCGCACGGCCAGATTCTTGATAATATCCCTCTAAATTGCGTGGTAAATCGTAATGAACGACAAAGCGCACATCCGGTTTATTAATCCCCATACCGAAGGCAATTGTTGCCACCATAATCTGCACATCATCCCGAATAAAACGGGTTTGATTTTCGCTTCTTTCCCGATCATCCATACCCGCGTGATAGGGTAGGGCATCAATACCATCTTTTTGTAACTGTTCGGCTACTTTATCGACGGTTTTACGGCTGATACAATAAACAATGCCAGACCCTTTTTGTCCTTTAATATATTGATACAATTGCTGATAGGATTTACTGGTTTTAGGTTGCACTTCATAATAAAGATTAGGACGATTAAAACTAGCAGTATGAATGGAAGTATCTCGCAATCCTAATTGTTGGATAATATCTTCTCTAACCTGTTGAGTAGCGGTGGCAGTTAAAGCCAGAATTGGCACGGAGGGAAAGCGTTGACGAACTTGTTTAATTTGTCGATATTCAGGGCGAAAATCATGACCCCAATCGGAGACACAGTGAGCTTCATCCACCGCTAAACAGGCTAAACCGAGGTAATTATCAATAACAGCTAAAAAGTCTAAAAAACTAGGCGATAATAATCTTTCTGGGGCGACATATAAAAGTTTAATTTTTCCTTGCAAGATTAAAGATTCTCTTTCTCTGACTTGTTTAGCGTTTAAAGTGCTATTGAGAAATGTTGCCCCGATGCCATTATCAGCTAAAGCAGTTACTTGATCCTGCATTAAAGCAATTAGGGGAGAAACCACCACCGTCACCCCTTTTTTGATTAAAGCTGGTAGCTGAAAACAGAGAGATTTACCGCCTCCGGTGGGCATAATTACTAATAAATCCTGATTGTTTAAAGCAGCCTCAATTATTTGGCGTTGATTCGGTCGAAATTGATCGTAGCCAAAGTGATATTTTAAGGCTTTTTCTAAAGATTCAATTGCAGCCATTGGGCAAGGGGAAAAATATTTTTGTGGCAGTTATTTTAAGGTTAGGGATTTAAGTAGTCAGTGATCGGTAATCAGTAAAAAGAAAGCTGAGAGCCAAAACAACTGACTTTAAGATTGTCTCACCTGATCGGGAACACCTACAAAGGAGAGATTGGCTAATTTTTTCAGATTTTGACAGCGCAATAACTCGTTAAAGTTGAGACTTGATCGCCCTTCAATTTCAGCTATAGTCTCAATAGCCGATAATAAACTTTTGGCGGCCTCGGTTTCCGTGTAACCGCGTCTAACGGCCACTTTTAGGGCCGCTTCATCCGCGTCTAATTCCCGTTGGGGGCTGCGTTTTTCCCGCCAAATCCGGTTAATTGCCAAGGCAGTTAAACCCCCCGCCACTGCCATACCGACGGCATCGGTTTGCAGGGTTTCCACGGTTAAACCGATCATACCAGCCAGAGCAATTACTCGATCGAGATCGGGTTTAAACCATTTTACTGCTGTTAAAACAGAGACGGCCCTTAACAAGACTAAATCCCGTTGGGATCTTGATAATTGCCGCCAGAGGTCAAAATTAATTGGAATCGGTCTGACTCCTCTTTGCCAGGGTAGGGGAAAATTAGTTTCGATTACCTTGGGGCTTTCGGGTTTGCTGACAATGCGCGTCATCATCCGTCCCGAAGCAGGCATGAGGTCTAGTAAATGACTAATCTCGTTGTCTTGGTTCATCGATCGCCGGCCAATAGTCTTCGATTATTGAGTATAATCGCTTTCTGAGTTAATATCTCTTTTCCGACAATTTTCTCAAAGTTGAGTTTTGTTAAGATAGGAAAAACGCTGGGGTTTGCCGGCGGCAGGGACAAGGGGAGCAAAAATCGGTTCTTCCCTCAACAGGGATAAAGACAGAAGCCAAAAACCTAACTAATACTCTCTTAAAATTACTCATGACTTATGCTATGAGGAAATGTGCTAGTAAGTGTTGAAGGAGTTTATCGCCATGGTCGTGTAGAACTCACAGAAAGTCCCAATAACGTACCTCAAGGGGCTTGTGTAATTCTTACCTTTGTTAGCTCGAATGATATTAACTTGGCATCTCAAGGAATTGATAGAGAGCAGGCTAAGACTCTACGTGCAAGTCTAGCTACCTTTTCAGACGATTGGAACAGCCCTGAAATGAGTGTTTATGACAACTATGATGCAGCCAAAGCCAACGGTTAGTCGAGGTGATGTTGCGCTGGTTCTCTTTCCAAATTCTAATCTGATTTCTGCAAAGACACGACCTGCATTGATCGTGTAAGCAAATGACTTACAAACAGGACTGCCCCAAATTATTGTTGCGATGATCACCAGCCAAATGCTTCGGGACGGACACCCTAGCCGTATTACTATTCTGCTAAATTCCCTTGAGGGGCAACAGTCAGGCTTGTTGACAGACTCAGTGGTAATGACTGATAATCTAGCGATGATCGCAATATCGGCGGTTCATCGTGTGATTGGCTCATTGCCGACAGCAGAAATTGATCAAGCATTGAAACACACTCTAGGCTTGTAGCGATCGCTATTTCCCCTTATCCTAACCAGCGATCGCATTCCCAAAAAAAATGTTCCTCCCAACAATGATCGCTATTTCCCTCGCTCCTAACCAGCGATCGCTATTTTCTCATTGCTGTTTTCTCATTGGGGAAGGGGACGATGTTTTCACCCGACCATCTAAACGTATCGAATATCAGACACTGACTCTGTTATCGTTTGGTAGCAATTTTCGCCTAGGAATCAGCAGAAGTATCCCTGATAAGATTACTATAGGGGTAGCAATGTCGTTGTCATTTCCCTAGGACGCGCACAGGGTTAATCGCCATGTTAGTAGATCAGTTGATCAAATACTTCGTCTATGAGACGAAAGGCTATATTACCAAGACTCAGTTGGTCAAGTTCATCTACTTGGCTGACCTTTATGCTGTCAAGTGGACAGGGAAACAGCTTACTGATTTGGATTGGTGTTACTACCATTACGGTCCTTGGAATGAGGAAATTGACACGGCCTTATCTCGGATGGAAGGGGTAGATATTTTTCAAGAACAAATAAATGAGGCGACTTTGATTCGGCCCTTGTCCTTAGAAAAAATTGGTAAAGACTTGGATTTTCCTATGGGTCTGCGCTTGATACTTAATAACATAAAAAGAGAGTGGGCTGGTTCTAAGAAAATACAACCACTATTAGATTATGTTTACAGCACTGCGCCAATGACTGAAGTAAAAAAAGATAACCCTGATCCCGAAGCAAAAGTTCGTCTTGATCTAAAAAAAGAACGAGAAAAGTTATTGTGTGAATTAGGGGTGTAATTTTGGCGGGAAGAAGACCAAAGCAGGGCTGGATTTATTTCATTAATCCCTATCAAGTTTCGTTAAGATGTGGTTTGGGTCATATTTATATTTATGAGTTAACTGAACCTGGGGAAGTTGATTGTCGGCATCCAAACTGTAGGTGCAGGCTTAATTCTAGCCATGTTTTTCGGGGAGAGCATCCCCATATTATTTGGATGAGTGATCAATTTCAGAATGAGTATAATTACATTGAAACTTTTACAGTGCTTCCTCTAACAACAAAAACAAGAGATACAGGTTTGCCAACAACTTATCCATTACCACCTACCCAGAATAATGGTTTGTCCGAAACATCTTATGTATTAGTTCATCAGTTGACTACGGTGGATGCTAATTGCTTTAAGGATTCTAATGGAAATTGGTTGGAAAGGGTTGGGCAGGTAACAAGAGATGATCGGCAAGAGATTGATGAGCGTTTAAAATACTTTTTGGCGATGCCAGAGAATCCTGAAGACTGGTTGATAAAAAATGCAAGTCCTGAAATTTTGGCAAAGGTTTTTGATTATTTACCAAGTGTAGAAACCAAAAAACAAGCTATAGAGCAGTTAATTGACCGCTTAGAAGAGTAAGTGATTCAACAAGTTTAGAGCGCGTGGGATTAGGTTAGCAAGCCCATCAAAGCAAAATTTTCCTAAATGGGGCGATCTCGCTTTTTGGGGATGAGAAGGGGCGATCGCCACAGTAAGCTATACTAATGCTATAATTTCAACATTTTTAGCGATTTGTTGTCTTGCTAATTCTATCCTGCTTGGCTGATATTGAAATGGGGTTTCCCGCAACTTGTGATGCTGTCACACAAAAAGTTATAATCTTGTTAAGATTAAGTCTTAAGGAGGAAATATACTGGTCAGTGTTGAAGGAGTTTATCGCCATGGTCGTGTAGAACTCACAGAAAGTCCCAATAACGTACCTCAAGGGGCTTGTGTAATTCTTACCTTTGTTAGCTCGAATGATATTAACTTGGCATCTCAAGGAATTGATAGAGAGCAGGCTAAGACTCTACGTGCAAGTCTAGCTACCTTTTCAGACGATTGGAACAGCCCGTTAGCAGTTCTTTCTGGTATTAGTTTACCTTCAGACTCCCAACGTCTTAATGTCGATACGCTTACACCTTTTAATTTAGCCGCTTCTGATCTGGTCAACTTACTCATAGTATAGCCTAAGTCATGAGTAATTTGGGATAGTATTAGTTAGGTTTTTGGCTTCTGTCTTTATCCCTGAAATGAGTGTTTATGACAACTATGATGCAGCCAAAGCCAACGGTTAGTCGAGGTGATGTTGCGCTGGTTCTCTTTCCAAAACCCACGAAAAACTTTTTCCCTATGAGGGGAAAGATTCGCCAATAGACTGGACAAGAACCTCTAGATGGGCGAGGCTATGGGTGGCCATGGCAGTAAATCGCAGACGACTGGTGGGAACGGTAGGAGGACGAATGGCGGGGGCAAAAATCCCTTTTTCTAGCAGTTTTTGCGATAATTCTAGGGCTTGACCTGGATTGGCCACCGGTAAACATAAAATCGCCGCTTCCGAAGGCAATATATTAAAATTATTTAAGTTAATCTTGACAAAATTAATATTTTGGTGTAGTCGTTGGCGACGTTCTGGTTCCAGACGAATAATCTCTAAAGCCATTCTAGCGGCGGCGGTGTCGGCGGGGGATAAACCGGTAGTATAAATCCAGGTAGCGGCGCGATTGCGGATAAAATCGATAATTTTGGCGTTTCCGGTCACATATCCCCCTAAACTGCCCAAAGCTTTACTCAGGGTTCCCATCTGAATTAATTCCCTTCCCTGACAACCGCAATATTCCACGCAACCTCTGCCATTTTCCCCCATAACCCCGGTAGCGTGGGCCTCATCCACCAAAACCATGCAATTATAAATCTCGGCTAGAGCGAGAATTCCCGCCAGGGGACAGATATCCCCATCCATACTAAACACTGTATCGGTGAGCAGTAAACAATGACGATGGTGATGACGGTGGGCTAATAACTGATTTTCTAAATCTTCGAGACTATTGTGCCGGTATTCTTTCACCGTGGCACCGCTTAACTTGGCTCCATTTTTGAGGCTAGAGTGATTGTACTGATCGCCTAAAATTAGGTCTTTCTGCCCCACTAAACAGGTAATTGTCCCCAAATTGGCTAAATATCCCGAACTAAAAACGATCGCGTCTTCGCTATTTTTAAAAGATGCGATCGCTAATTCTAAGTCTCGATGAAGATCTCGGTGTCCACTTAATAGACGCGAACCGGTGCTTCCGGTTCCATAGCGTTGTGTGGCTGCTATGGCTGCCGCGATCGTTCTTTCATCGGCTGCTAATCCCAGATAATCATTACTGGCAAAATTAATCAGCGATCGACCCTCTAATTCTATAACGGCTCCGCCCCGGCCTTGAATGGTTTTAACCCTTCGATACCAATTGGCCCGATGGAGGGTTTTTAAGCTATCCTCGATCCAAGAGTAAGGATGATTCATAGGCGATTGATCAATATAGCGGTTAGCTAGGGAAAAATAGTCAGATTCTTGCCGAAAAAGGCTCTTTTAAGAGTTAATAGTTTCGTAAAAACGACAATCTTGACAGGGACCGGAGGGGTTAATCGCACAGCGTAACAGTTCGGATCTGGCGTTAAAACGACAACTAGCATCCCCAATCACCCAACGTCCTTCAATCAAACTTTTTTCGTTAGGAGTGGGAGCAGTTTGTACATAAAGGGATATTTTGCGTAAACAATAGCCACCAATCTTGTATTGATACTGGTGGTGACGTTCCAAAACCGCATAGGTTTGTCCTTTTAAGGCCAAATAATTCCCCGGTTGTGGCATCCAATCCAATTGGATCTCCCCCAAACTTTGCCGCGGATGGGTCAGAATAACCTCCGTTAGTAATGAATCTTGCTCCATGATTATCCCTGTATTCTGGGCTACCTTTGCTCAATGGTAGCTTAGATCTCCGAGTCGATTAATAATTATATCTGCTGCAAAAATCAAAAATCTTCAGTTAGGTGAGCAGACTCCCAGACAGAAGACTCCCAGACAGGAGGAGAAAAAATACAAGAGACAACTAAGTAGTCGTGCAAAATTAATTTCCCAGTGGAGACAGGAGACTCCGAGACAGGAGACTCCGAGACGGGATCAGATTTGAGTTTTTAGTTCACTGTTTACTGATCACAGCAAAAAGCGTTCGACAAAAGCTCACGCCGAAGTCTGACGGAGTAACTGCTGACGGTTTGGATGTGTAATTAATTTTGCTTAGGTACTTATCCTAGAATTGCCAATTTCCCGATTAAAGTAGAAGATAAACAGCAGGATTTTTCCGAGAATTGACTTTAACTCCCTTGCATAATTAATTTTTGATGGTTCAAAAACGGCAAAAATAAGGATTAAATCGCATAAAGTGTGTAAATAGACCATTTAACTAATTATTATTCATTCTTAATTCTCCTGACTACTGACTACTGGCTACTGACCCCTAACCCTAACAACAATTTTTGATTTTTACAAGAGGTCTTTTATGGTTTACCCCATCCCCCCTGAAGATAATCTACCGCAAAAATTTCCGAAAATTCCCTTAGATCGTCGGGCCTATGCTTTCCTGATCGACTTTGCCTCGATTTGGTTTTTAAGCTCCTTTGCCAATAGTGCGCCTGTACTGCAATTCTTGCTTTTTCTCCTGATTTGGTGGTGTTTGCGGGTGTTATTGGTGGCGCAGAATCAGGGTCAGAGTTTAGGACGTTGGGCCTTGGATATGAAGATCATCGATCTACGACTTCAGCGTTTACCCGGAATTTTGGAGTTAAGCAAACGAGAAGCGATCGCTGGTGGCGGGGCAGCTTTAATGATGGTAGGGTTAAATACTTTTTTCGGCAATCCTTTAAGTTTGATTTTATTATCTTCGCCCCTTTTCGCCGATTGTGGTATGGCGATCGGTGATGAGCAATTTAACCAAGCTTTCCACGATCGCATCGGTGGCACGATTGTTATTCCCACCCGTCGGGGTTTTTCTCTCGATCTACGTTTAAGAAGGCTTTGGTATCAAGTTAAGGGCAGAATCAGAAGATAAATAACAGTGATCAGTTATCAGTGATCAGATTTAAGTTTTAAGTGAGCAGTATCAAAGGTTCTTCGTTACCCGGTATGGTTCGATCGGGTAGCATGAATCGACTAAATCCCTATTGGGACTTAATGGGACTTAAACAAATTTCAAGCCCAAACAAAG
>NZ_CAIP01000208.1 GCF_000297435.1 Microcystis sp. T1-4
TTTGATTGGTAAATCCATTTTCTCCTGCAAGGTTAAAGTAAAGAGAAATAGGAGTTCCATTTCCACCACCCTCAAAACGACCAAAATCAGCCCTTCCGTCTCCATTTACATCTGCCATGAAACGATGACGGTTATCATATCCTAGCCCAAAAACTGCGGAGGTTATATTAAGTGCGTTAAACCCACCTTGTTGAGAACTAAAAGCCAGATTTGTTTGAGTTATATCAACAGATTTTAATTGCTGATTTTTAACATCAAGTATTTTATTTTGCTTCTGTTTAATATACTTCTGTAAATTCGTTTCTATCCCTTGTTCTTGTTGATCATTTGTTAAATCAATCTGAACCACTAAATCTTGAGATTTATTAGTCACCTCATCTGATACTGCTTTGATTAACTTAGGCTGTAAAAACACCTTAGATTTGTCAATAAAAGTATTAACATTATCAGCTACTAATTGAACGACATTAACTGACAATTTGATAGTATCAGATGATTGTTGTTGCAAAGCTTGAGATTTTTTCGTATAGTCATCCCAAAGAACCCAATCAGGATCATCATGGTAAACAGGAACACTTTCCCAATATTTTTTCTTCTTAAGACCAGACCATTTTGTTCTTTCTACTTGAATATACTCAACCCATTGCGGACCTTGTTTATGACTTTTTTCCCAATAAACCGCAGCTTGATCTGAGTACGATTTAGCTTGATCTGAGTACGACTTAGCTTGATCAAGATAAGCATCACTTAATGACTTATTCTGAATAATATTTGCCTTGAGTGAATCCACATCATGAAGAATCGAACCATCCAAAGACTTCAATAAATCATCCAAAGCATTATTTAAGCTTGTTTTTGCTTGAACAATATCTTGAGTACCTGGTAACTGTTGTTGAAATTGACTAACTATTGCCCGTTTACCTTGCACAACATTAAGCTGATTAAACTCCTTCTCATACTTAGTCAAATCCGAATAATGCTGACTCAACTTCGCCAAATTCTGATACTCATCTGAATTCTTCTTCGCCAAAAACAGCGCATCCTCCACAAAATCAACACTATCCGCCAAAGCATCCCGCCGTCTTACCGTTGACTCCCGAATCTGTAACGCCTCATCTAACTGAATCTCATTTAGATAATAATCCCCATAAGGAGTCGCCAAATTCTCATCAATATAACTCGTCAAACTATCAAACGCCTGAGACGTAGCTTGAGAGCCATTCCACACCTTAATCGTTAGATTATGATTATCCTCTAAATTATCCACCCAAACAGTCGTTAAACCCTTCAACTGGTTAGCCAATTGACTGTTTAAACTCACATAACCCTCAATATTATTATTCCCTAAAGCCACCTTAACCGATGCTTCATGGTCCGCAGAAGTCCCCTTTCTCGTCTCCAACTCCTGCTTAAACTCCAACTCACCCGCTAACACCGTTTTCTGATAATCTTGTACCTCTCCCACAATTTTCTGCTTCTCTAAAATCGCCTTTTCCAACGCCGCAATCTCAGAATTAGACCCATTTCCACTCTTCAAAGCTGTTAAATTAGCCTGAAGCGCACCAATTTTTTGCTTAAGACTATCAACCGTATCCTGCAAAAACTTAGACGAATAATCCTGAGTCTTGAGAAAAGCATAATCCGTCAGAAAATCCCCCAGCGCCTTATCCGCAACTGTCACAGCTTGCTTATTCCCTTCCCAAGCGGTTTTAATATCCACTAAAGCCTGATTTTTCTTCTCTAAATCCTCAACTTGCTTAGGAATAATATTACTCTCAAGTCCCTGTAACTCCTGATTTGAGTCATCAATTTGGAAAATAACACCCGCCAACTCCTGATTATACTTAGTCGTCGCAATTGACAGTAAATTCTGTTGTTCCTGAATCTGAATCAGATAACCATTAATCTCCTTCTGAATCCCATCTTTTATACCCGCATTCGTTTCAGCCTTCAGACGAGCATAAGCATTATCAATATTTTTCTGAATATCCTTCTGTTTTTGCTCAATTTCTGTTTTAGATTGAGTAAAGCTAGAGGTTAAAGCCGTCTTTTTATTTGCTAGATTCTGCAAACTTTCCGTTAAAAACTTCTGCTTAATGAGACTCCCTTCAAAAGTTTCCTTCGCAAAGGAATAATCATCATTAGCTAACCTTAACTGTTCCTCCGTCGTGTCTAATTTAACCTTGGCTTTGTCCAATTCGCTGCTGAGAATTTCATACTGCTTCAACGCTGTGGGAATCGGTAACGTTAACTTCTCCAGTTTTGTCGGTTGAATATCCGTATTATTAAAGACAAAATTATCATTATCAATGATCTTGACAATTGCCGTATTTTGTGTACCAATCGTCACCCCATTAGTCGGATTCGTCAAGGACAGGTTAAGGGTTTCCACCGCTTCAAACTGACTATCTTCCTTAATCGGAATCGTAATAATTTTAGGCGCACTATCCCCATGAGCAAACGTAACCTTAATGGGGGTATTATTATAATCTTCTGCGGTTGCTGTACCATTATTTAACGTAATCGTCCCACTCACTTCTGTATCACTTCCCCCCGTGCGAGTTACTGTTACTTGAGTTATAGTAGTTCCGTTTTCAGTCAGCGTATAAGTCGGCGCACTAAATGCTAAAACTCCGGGATTATTAAGCATAATTTATCACTCCAGAAAAAGTGAAAATATTTTATTGATTGAGATTAGGTTAACTAACCGATATGGTGAATAGCCGATTGCAATTGACTTAAAGGCTGGTTTCCCTTCAGGCGCTCCCAGTTGTCTGCTGGCGAGCCTTTGAGTAAAATCCATAACCTAGACGGCTAATAAGAGTTAGAAGCGATGCGGTCGCCACTACCCTGCTACTTGGTTCGTTAATATCCGGTTATATACTTACTTCCTGAAAAAGTCAAGCATAAAATCTAAATTGTAAAATTTCTTTACAAAAAACTTCAGCAAAAGTGAACATTAAATCAATTAAAAGTGGACAAAAATGGACAAAAAGGGATCGGGTTAGTTGAATTTAGCGAAAAATCGGGGAATCCCAACTCCGTCATGGGGCGATCACAAAAGGAATGAAAATTTCCCTGAAATTTGCTCAATTTTACCTGATTTTAGAGATTTGCTTGCAAATCAGCATTTTTGTGATATATTATAATCATAGTAATTTTTTTTATACTTAATTGTAGCTAAGTAATAATCATGAGTTCTACAGCAATACGTCAACAAATAATTCAATCATTAGCTAATCTTTCTGACGAACAATTATTGCAAATCAGAGAGTTAATTGATCAAAATTTTCTGCTTCAAATTAAACCTAAATCAGAAGAAGAAATACAACAGTTAATTAAATCATTACAAGGTAAATATGCTCATGCACCTAACAGTAGTGAAGATTTTGCCCAACAAAAACAAGCAGAAATTGATTGGGAGGAGCGTAATAGATGAATATCATTTTAGATGCTTGTGCTGTAATTGCTTTTTTCGTAATGAAACAGGAGCGGATCTTGTTAGAGAAACCATCACTAATCAAAATAATAACAAGATGATTCATGTTATTAATCTTGGCGAAGTTTACTATAATTTTTATCGAGATATAGGAGAATCAGAAACAGAAAAACTAATTCAAGAATTAAGCAATATTAACATAAAAACTCGCTTTGATTTAAGTGGCAATTTTTGGCGACAAGTAAGCAAATATAAAGCAGTAATTAAACGCATTTCTTTAGCTGATTGTTTTGCTTTAACTTTAGCCAATCAAGAAAAAGGAATTCTAGTTACTTCTGACCGAAAAGAATTTGAACCGATTGTTCCTCTTAATATTTGTCAGATTGATTTTATTCGTTAATAA
>NZ_CAIP01000207.1 GCF_000297435.1 Microcystis sp. T1-4
TAATCTGAGTGGCACCATTTTTGATGGCGATGGGGTTATTATTGCCAATTTGGGTGTAAAGTTTATTAGTTGTGTCTTTGACTAATTTGGTGTTACCGAAAGCTTCGATTGGGGTGTAAGGTTGACCGATGACTCCATTAATAACAAAATTAGCAGCAGTTAAGGGAGTCTGTGAAGGGTTAGTATTGGAATCGTGAATGACATCAATAGTGTTACCAGCACTTAAGGTAAATCGGGTAACATCAATAAGCAGTTTATTCTGAGCGTCGAACGGACGGCTGAAAGTATTGAATACTTGAGCGGCTGAAGTGAATCCTAAACTCCCATCGATGATAATTTTCTCGGTAGCTATGTCAAAATCATCGATTCGATCTTGACCGTTATTAGCACCAAAGAAAAAGCTATCCTGTCCACTACCACCTTGTAGAGTATCATTACCTAAGCCGCCATTAATACTATCGCTTCCTTCTCCCCCTATCAGTCCATCATCACCAGATCCGCCTTTAATGGTGTCGTCGCCTTTACCTCCATCGATGGTGACACTGACGGTACTGGAGTTGGTGAAGGTGTCGTTACCGTCGTTACCCAGCGCCATTTCTAGGTTACTGAGTCCGAGATCGAGGGTGATAGCTTGATTGGTGGTGACTATGGCAATATCTTGTCCTTCGCCACCCTTAATGACTGTATCTTGTGGGTCGATGTAGAGGATGTCGTTACCTGCGCCGCCAATCAGTTGATCTGGGCCTGTATCGCCGATAATCCAATCGTTACCGTTTCCACCTGTGAGGGTATCGTTGCCGTCGCCACCGGAGAGGAATACGCCTTCGCTTCCGGTGGTGTAGAAGGTGTCGTTACCGGTACTACCGATCGCAATTTGGACTTTAGTATCGAAGAGGTTGAGGGTGTGGTTGGCGGTGTCGTTGAAGATGGTGAGGGAGGTGGCGCTGTCGTTTTCGGCGATGATTTGGACACCGTTGGCGGTTTGGATGGTTTTGAAGCCGGTTTCGGTGACGAGGAAGGCGACATCAGCGATTTGTCCGATGGTTCCGTCGTTGCGGTTGAAGAGGGAACGGGTGCGGATGATGTTACCGTCTTGGATGGTTTCGGTGGGGAGTCCGTTGAGGTTAATACTGGTGATCCCGTGTTGGGTAAGGGTTTTCAGTTCGTTGGGTTGACTGATCCCGTCTTGGTTGAGGTCTTGCCAAACGAGAATTTGGTTAAATTGGTCATCGGCGGCGGATATTATGCCGTTTTTGGTGCTATCGAGGGTAGTTAAGGCTTCTATTCCTGATTTTGCGGTTCCGTTACCGTAGTTTTCGGAGAAGATTTCGGTGATATTATTAATGATTCCGTCACCGTTGAGGTCGATGGTGAGGATGCCGTCTTGAGGAGATACCCAGGCGGTGTTTTCGGCGTAGCCGTCTGCATCAATATCAAAACGAGTTGAGGAGTTTTCAAGACTAATTAGTTGCAGTCCATCATTGTTTAAATCGATAATTAGAGGATCTAATGATTTTGCGATATAGTTTATAGGCTTGAGAGCGGATTGAACAGTTTCTTTAACTACATCTGAAACCTCTTTACCTACAGCACCAGAAAACATTATTAATGCTGACCATGTGCTATTAGATGTTCCCCACGCTGATTTATTCCAACTGTCAGAATTTTTACTCCAGTCCTTAATATTAACATTCGGAAGATTGAGTGTCGAATCTAAGAAATCTGTCACATCATGTAGAGCAGTTCCTAGTAATAATCTACGACTGAAACCTGAGTACCAATTAAAACCATATTTTCTAATCCCTGTAACTCCTAGTCCTGGTAATTCTTCCGATAATTGATTTGTAGGAATACCTGTCACAAAGTGCATAAAAGCAACCGCTATTTTATGTCCTTCTCGCTGTTGATAGTCACGATAATGTTCTTTATAATAAGCTTTGTCGTCTTCAAAATTGGGGTCTTTCTTAAAGTCATCAATGGTTAATTGACGTGATGCTAATATTTTGTTAAAACCAGAATTATTCTCCCAGTTACTTAAAAAATTGTTGGCAAATAAAGCAAAGTCATTTTGAGTTAGCAATCCCTGATTTGTCTCGACAAAATTATTTATATTAGTTTCAATTTTTTCAAGAAGAGCAAGCTTGGTATTATCACCCATTAATGGGTCTTTAAATTTATCAAATATCTCTTTAATTTCATCCTTTGTTATGGGTTTATTCGGTTCTTTTATGATTATTTTGCTATCATCTTTTAAGGCTTGTGTAATTTCATCTCCCCATAAACCTATGACATTATTAATAGCACTATACCAAGATTGATAGCTACCATCTACATGAGCATCATAAAGCGTATTTATTGTTTTAACTAGATTCTTTGATTGCTCAAAATTAAGTCCGATATTTCTTTCTAGCCAACCGGGATCTTTGCTGTAAAAAAGCTCATAAAGATCGGTAGAATTTTCCTTAACAAATCCTTGAATATCAGTCTTGAAATTCTTGTTAATTGTACTCGCAGCATTAGCGACTGATCCTATGGCAGTAGCCCAATCTTTATTATCAATTGCTTGAGCGGTATTATAAATATCTAAAGAGGTTTGACCAAGAGTAATAATGCCTTTTTGAAAGGCTGAACCACCTAAAATAGGCTTACCATCTTGACCTTTAAGTTGAAACTCCATTGCGGCAATATCAGCGACTCCTTTAGCTAAACTGACAAATGCTAGGGCATAATTACCTGATTTATAGGCATTATAAGTATTGTAAGTTGTGTTTACTCCTATTTGAATTTCCTGAATAGTTTGTAGCTGTCCCTCGCTAAATCCCCAGACACTAGCGAATTTCTGGCCACCTTCGATACCCTCGGCACCTTCGACGGGCATTTCCAATGCGAGGGCTTTGAGAGCAGTCATCGCAAATTGATACCTTGCCCCTTTCCAATCACCGTTATAAGCAGCTTGAATAGTTCTTGCTGTACCCGCAGCTAAAAATGCAATTTGTGCGCCAAATTGAGCAGGAGGAAAAACAAATCCTACAAGTCTTAAGACCGTTCCTGTAATTTCATATACACGCGCATAAGTCTCTAAAATGTCATTAACAAAGGCTTTTTTTCTGATTCTTCGTTCTTTAACTCGCCCCTCAATAATCTGACTTAAAATCGATTGAGACTGTCGCGCTAAATCATCGGATAAATCAACTGCACCTTGAGCATAGCCAACCTTATAAAGTATCTCTAAATTCTGCTGACTGACTAGCTCCTTCTCTTGAGTTAATACCCCTGTTTTCTGAATCTCCTCATAGAGTGCTTTACTCGCCCCCTTGAGGTCGGTTTCTGATTGTTTCAGAATGCCTAAATATTGCTGTTCTTCTTGGTCTAATTTCGTAACTTCAGCATTCAGTTTATTATTCTGCTCAATTAAACCATCAACTGTTTTCAGCAAATTATCCTGAATCGTTGCGGCTTCTTTCCCCTGTAAAGCAGCATGAATATCTTGACGAGTTGCTGTTAATATGCTCTGCAATTCAGCAGGTAAGCTGGGCTGTTTTTGTTTGAGGGCATCTAAATCGGCTAAGATGCCAGCGAGTTGTCCTTTATAGTCAGCTTGGGTGATGATATTGGCAATCGGGTTAATCCCTAAGTCGGTGCGGAGGTTATTAATCGCTTGCTGGAGTGCTTCTTCGGTGTTAAGTTGGTTGAGTTGTTCAAGTTTGGTGACGGCAATTTGACGATCGCGTTGAATATCTAACCGTTGTTTTTCTAACTGGGCTGCCACCGCATCATCAATTAATTGACTGCGTTTTTCAGCGATTTCTTGTTCTAATTGTGCCTGCGCTAAGTTGAATTTTTCAACGGAAAGAACTTGTAATAAGGTTTGATTTGTCCAGTCTTTCAGTTGGGAAAGGGCATCAATACGAAATTCAGCAACGGCGATTTCTTGTTTATGGGCCTCAATCGCTTCTTGAGAGTTGCCGATACTTTGTTGAAGTTGTGCCAATTCTTCGGTAGCGAGGGCTTTTTGTCCTTCTAAGAGGGTAATTTGATTTTCAGCAGCTTGACGAAGGGCGGTAAATTGGCTGGCTTGTTGTTGCGCCTGTTGTTGCAGTTGCCGATATTGCTGCATTTCGGCATAGTATTTATCGGCTAAGATTAAATCTTCGGGTCGGGCAATTCCTCCTGAACAACCGCCACCTTTATCGTTGGCTAAATCTCGATAATCTTTGTAATAAAGTTCGGCGGCAGTAGCCATATTGTTGGCGTTGGCAACTTCCAGAAGTTGGGCGGCTTCTTGGCTTCCGGCATCATTGGCTTGTTTAAGAATAGTCAGCAGTTGGCTTTCAAAGCTGTTTAATTCTTGGCGTTTAGTAGTGGCTTGGAGGGTGTAATTTTTTTCGAGTTCAGTGGCTTCTAGGAGTTTTTTCAGTCCCTGTTGTTTATCTTTGATGGCGGAGAGGTATTTGTCGTTTTGCAGCAGGAGAGAGGCTTGCAGGTCATCCATCGCGGCGGTTAACGCTTGGCTGCTGGCTTCGGCTTGTTCGGCGAGTTTTTGGACTTCAGCGAGGGTTTTACGAGTGTCAATGAGTTGTTTTTCGAGGGTACTGGTGTCTTTATCGGGGCTGGCGAGGGTCGCATCAAGGAGTTGATACTCGGTGAGGAGTACCTGTTCTTGGGTTGAGAGGAGGGTCTGTTTTTGGGTGAGGGTGGCTTGTTGGGCGGTGAGGACGGTTTGTTTTTGGATGAGGAGTTGGATGGATTGGTCTAATTGGGCTTTTTTGGTGAGGTTTTCGTCGCCCCCATTATCAAGG
>NZ_CAIP01000206.1 GCF_000297435.1 Microcystis sp. T1-4
ATGGGGAAGTGGGGTGATGGGGAAGTGGGGTGATGGGGGATAAGATAATAAATGCTGGTGATTTCACCTGATCTTGACTGAGCCTGGGAGTTTTATGAATAGTCTTTTGATTGCGGCTACGGATACCGATGCGGGTAAAACCGTTGTCACCACTGCTTTAGTGGCTTATTGGCAAAAATACTATCCATCCAAGGCCTTGGGGCTGATGAAATTAATGCAAACGGGTCAAGGCGATCGAGAATGGTATGAGGGTTTATTTCAGGGTCAATTAGAAATGATCACACCGCTGCAATATCAAGCACCCTTAGCGCCTCCTGTGGCTGCTGATTTGGAAGGTCGAGATATTCCTTTGGGGACGGTGTGGCAAGCTCTGCTAAACCTACAAAAAAGCCAAGATTTGGTTTTAATTGAGGGTTTGGGGGGTTTAGGTTGTCCTGTCACTCACGAGCTAACTTTGGCCGATTTAGCGGCTCAATGGCGGTTAAAAACGCTTTTGGTGGTGCCGGTGAAATTGGGGGCGATTTCCCAAACGGTGGCTAATATTGCCCTAGCAGAGCAGAAAAAGGTCAATTTGGGCGGAATTATCCTTAATTGTCTTGAACCGCGCACGGAGACGGAAATAGAGCAGTTAACACCGATCGATTTAATTCAATCCTTGACTAATTGTCCAGTTTTAGGTGTTTTTCCCTTTATCGAAGATCGTCGGGATTTGGATAAATTGGCCTCGGTGGTAGCTAGTTGGCCGCAAATTAAGCTGCCCGCGCATTTAAATTGCTTGTTGAGATGAGGCAAAAGGCACAAGGCAAAAGGCAAAGCTGATTCCCAGCATCTTTCAATTTGACAACAGCCATTGTAGGGCTAATTCATGAATTAGCCCTACAGGACATCGGGGGTGTAAGGGAATAAATTAGGGTAAGTCCAGATATTCTTGTTCTGTTAGGGCAAATTCTGGATCAATGATTTTTACCTCATTATATGTGAGTTGATAGAGTTTGTAAACTAAGCGATCAATCTGCTTTTCTAATTCGCTTGTGTCAGCGTTAGGATCGTCTTTTTTAGCAGTGAGAATTTTGTCAACTAATAACTTAATTTTTATTTGATATTTGTGATCTACAATTTTAATAGGAATCGGCGAAATAAATTGTTTATTCGCTTCAAAAAAACCATTGTCTTTTGGCTTGCCAACTAATTTAAAATAAAAATTTGCAACTTTAGAGTTTAAAATACCCAATAAATATTTTATATCTACTTCATTGATAGGTTTAATTCCATTAACTCGAACGTTATTTAAGAAAAAATCTCCTTTTTCATCAAGAAAACATTGTAAATCAGAGACAGTTTGAGCAACTCCTATTTTAGAGTAATGTTGCTTATCAATATTTTGGTTCCTTCCAAATTGATACCAATAATCATCATTATTAAATTTATTGTTTTCTCAACTTCTCAAAATAGCTTCATTATCTTTTAAATATCTAAAAGCTTTTGGATAATTATTTTTCAATAAATTAATGTCAAACAAAGCAAAATTACCACTCGCTTCATAAGGATGAAGCAAATATTTATTTGTATTTGGAATTTTATACCGTTTGGCATCTGTTCCTGAAATTAGTGGTTTCATAATAGAGTCTTCAATTTCAACTTCTTTATCTAGTATTTTTGAAAAATATATTCCTTGCGAAATTTTGTGTAAATGATAAATATTGTCTGCACTTGTTTGAATCCCAACAAAAATTTGCGCTATTTCACCTAAAGGTTTTGAATTTAACTCAAGCTTTTCTTTGATTAACAAAATATGTTCTTTTCCCAAACTCCAATTATTTTCATTTAAGCTAGAAAAATAAATTTCCGAAAATCCTTCAGTCTCAAAGTTATCAGCTTCTGTTTTTAAATATCTAAAAAAAGGTCTAGGTCTTTTACTGAATTGTTGACAAGCAGTATAAATAGTTGCATCAATAAAAACTTGGGTAGAGCCAAAATCTAAAAATCTTAATAAATAATGAGATTTAATCATTAAGCTTCTTAGGGGTTTTCCATACTCGTTATAAATCCAAAGAGAAGGCATTATAAAATCAACTATACCGTGCGAATTTAACAAGCTTAATGATTTCTCAACGAAAGGAAGATAAATATCAAAGTTACCTTTTTTTGCTGTTTGATAATTTTTAGAATAATAATCACAAACTAAAGAATTAGATTTTTTTAAATCTTGTATTGAAATATAAGGAGGATTCCCAATGACAACATCAAACCCGACAAAATCCCCGTCATCATTCAACACTTCAGGAAACTCAAACCGCCATTCCAAAGCATTATTATACAGCCTACCGCCTTCAATATCTGCAATTTCAGCAGTTAGCTTATCAATCTCATTATTTAACTTAGTTACTTTTTTCTCCCGCGCTTTTTGCTCCGTCTTAGTCTCCTCAAACAATAAACCCTGATTTTCCAGATTATAAAGTTCCCCTTGTAATTGACGTAACTTCACCTTCTTAGGATCACCAATTAATAAATTAGCACTAAAACCAGCCTTAATCTTAGCAATCAGCGTTTCCATCTCCCGCTTTTGTTCCTTATTTTCCGCATTGCGATAAGTCTGTACCGCATTGCGATATTCCTCAATACTAAACTTCTGCTTCTGTAAAACCTGTTTAACATCCACATCCAACCCAAACCGACTAATCAAAGAATTACCACACTTGATATTAATATCAATATTTGGCAAAGTTTCTAAATTGCCATCCTCGCGATAATAAGCATTCTTTAAAAGCTCAATCCATAACCGCAAGTGACAAATCGTCACGGAATTAGGATTAATATCCACCCCAAATAAACACCCCTCGATAATCGTTTGCTTCTCATGAAATAAGGCTTGCTGTACCCGTTGCTTTTCCTTATTATTCGGATGATAAGCAAATAAACTCCCCTCATCATCGTAAACCAATAACTTATCATTTCGCACCTCTACCCGATAATCTTTTAGCGACTTACCCGAACTATCTAATAAAACCCGTAACTCACTCTTAATCGCAATTATCTCATTCAAAGCGGAAACTAAAAAATGTCCCGAACCCACCGCTGGATCGCAAATCTTCAGGCTATTAATAATAACATTTGCCTCTTTTTTATCCTCAATTCGTTCATATAAATTATCTAAAGTTTGACAATTCCAGCCTTTTACTTCACTAAACTTCTGCATGATCGCTCTTCGTATCGTTTCCCGACACATATACATGGTAATAAAACTCGGTGTATAAAAAGAACCATCTTTATAACCATTAATCTTTTCAAAAATTAACCCCAACACCAAAGCATTAATTAACTTTTCGCTATCTTCTTGAGGATTTTCTAACTCATCTCGATCAAACTTATAAGCATCCAAAAACTCAAACAAATAAGCCAACGCATTTAACTCACCTACTCGCTTATTACCCTGATTATCTTTTAGCACCGTCCCCGCAAAAATGGGTAAAGTTCGCTCCCGCAAATTGCCAATAAAAATCGTTTGGTCTTCCGTCTCCGTTGGTTCAAATAACGAACTATTTAAATAAGGTACATGAGCAAAAGTCGTTTTAACCTTAGCCTCGC
>NZ_CAIP01000205.1 GCF_000297435.1 Microcystis sp. T1-4
GCCAATTATTTTACTGGTTAATGATGCTGTGTTTAGCATTTCTAAAACCAGTCCTAACGGTACAGTCGTCGGCACAATTAACGCCACCGATGCCGATAATAACCCCTGAACCTACAATATCACCGCAGGTAATCCTAACCTCGATGGCGATGGTATCTCCGCCTTTACCATCAATAATAGCGGCCAAATTCCCATGGCTGACTCCGATGACAAGGCTGTAGTCATCTCCCTACTCTAACTGACTTGACAAAAGTTTATCAAAATATAACCTTAGCAACATAAATCGGCTTATCCCTAGGTAAATCCTTGTAGGAGTGCCATTGTACCAGATATTTTCTCTCTGCATGGGTTATTTAATAAGCTCTGCTGATGAATAAAAAAAAAAATAAACGGGACTTATAATTATTCGCCTCTACAATCTAAGCATTATCCCTAACCAGTGCTAAATTTTCTGACATCCAAGCTTGATTAATGGTTTTGGTGTCTTTAGAGGCAGTTTTCTCCACTATTCGCTTACTTATCAACTTTATCTAACTCGAACTAAGGTTCGGGTGGATTCCCTATTGACTCTGTACCATCTTTTTCACACGAGGTATATCATGGCTATCATCTACGTTAAGTCTGGTGCGACAGGTAATGGTTCCGCTTGGAATAATGCTTATGGCAGTTTAGTAAGTGCGCTAACCGCTGCACAATCTAGTGATGAGATTTGGGTGACTGCGGGGACGTATAAACCCACTACGGGAACTGACAGAACCGCGAGTTTTACCCTAAAAAATAATGTCGGGATTTATGGGGGATTTGCCGGAACAGAAACTGCTGTTGATTCGGTTTTTAGTCGAAATTATGCGAACCGAGGTAGTGGTGGTGCGGTTTTCAATAAATTGATAAAACTGTGTAAGAAAATCAGTAACGTTTTAGGCTTGATTTCTGGAGTTACCCTTGCAACTGCTGGAATGCTTCTTGTTAATTCTAATCCTGCTTCGGCTTCCCAGTTATGGAATTTTACAATTGGAATTGGTAACAGATTTTATGCGGGAACTTTTACAACTAACGATTGTAACAATTTTACAAGTCAATGTCTTGTTACGGGGATTACAGGGATAGATGCGTGGGGAGATAGTATGTTTCAAGTGCCTCCACCTGGCTTGATTCCTGAGATGGGAACTCCAAGCATTAATAAAAATTATTACCTCAAATATTATGATAATTTACTACCGCTAACCTATAACGGAATTGTTTTTACCTCTCTGAATAGTGAAAGATATATTCTTTTTAATTGGAATTTATTTTTTGATTCTACTAATCAAAAGTATTATCTTTGGCAACAAGCAAAATATTTATGTAAAGGTACACCTATAAGTTATAACTGCTCCAAAGGTTTTTCGGGCGATGATCGCTATACTACACCAATAGCTTACTATAATTATTATAATGGTGAAGTACAGTTCCAATTTTCCCCAGCTAACCCTCCCCCACCACCGCAGTCTGTCCCCGAAAGCGATAACGTGGTTGGATTACTTTTGCTTGCAGGAGGATATAGCTTAAAACGGGTGATTTCTCGGTTATTCAAGCGGTAAACTTTGATTTAGGGTTAATTGGGGACGTAAGCGACGGAGTTTGCGTCTCTTTGTTATAATTAAAAAGCAGGCTAGAATTTTAGTAAAACAACGTTAATCTCTAAGGTTTATCAATGACTCAAATATTGCTCGAAATTCCTGATGAATTAATATCTCGTTTACAAGAACAAAAATCCTCGGTTCAAGAGATTGTCATCAAAGCCTTGGAAAATTATATTCAAACTAAATTACCAGATATTACTAAAACTCGCACTTGGGAACTTTGCGGAAGTTTAGAAATTAACCAACCTGAACCTAAATATATTATCGGACAAGATAATCATGGTCAAGTTGTTACTAACTACGCTGAAAACATTGATGAAACTCTCTATTAAGATTTGTGACTAAAGAAATTATTGTCGATACTTCTGCTTTAATTGCTTTTTTTATTAAATCTGAAACTCATCACGAAACCGCTCAAAATTATTGCCTAGAAAATCCTCATAATAGTTGGATTATTCTAGAATCAGTATTTGATGAAACGGTTACTTGGATCCGGAGTAAGGTTTCCAGTAAAGCCTCAATTCAAGTAGGTCAAATACTAAGAGAAGATCATCATTATATTAATCTATCAGATAGTGACGATCTGGCAACATGGGAGGCTTTCTGTAAATACAATGATAAAAAATGGAGTTACACAGATTGTTCTATTTTAGTTATGGCTCATCGCTTGCAAATATTCGAGGTATTCGCTTTTGATGATCATATTCGTCAAATGGCAGGATTAGGAATTACTTGTGTACCATAAACCAATAAAAATACAACCTAGCTAATGTTAACCCCGTTTCCTTATGGGAGCATTCTTGAGACGAGCACTTAACGCTCTTAACCAAGAATCGACTTACCGACGTAGTCTAGCACAAAAAAGTAAACGGGCGGCCATGGATAAGCTGTTAAGCATTTAAATTGCTTGTTGAGACGAGGCAAGAGGCAAGAGGCAAGAGGCAACAGTAAAGGGATTGGGGGAGATTCGGCTAATCTTAAGAATAAGTGCTTTAAATGCGTCTTAGCTTAATAACTATATGATGGCTGTGCTGAAAGCCTTTTGTCAAGCCTAATTGAGATGCTCTTACCCTGGCCGTATTATTCCGATTTTACTGCAAGCTTTTGCCAATCTTGACGGAAAAGATTAGTCAACTTTCCTCAATAATTACTTGATCGATAAAAATTTTTAAGTCAGAAAATTCAAAAATTGCTGGATGATAAAAGCATTAGACAAATCAATAAAAAATGCCCCCACCAAAGGAACAATAATAAATGCTTGGGGAGAAGCCCCAAAATTTTCCGTTACCGCTGTCATATTGGCGATCGCTGTGGGAGTTGCCCCTAGAGTTAAACCCAAATAACCGGCGCAAACTACTGAAGCATGATAGTTTTTTCCCATTACGGGAAAGACCAGTAAAACAGTATAAATAATACTGAGTGAGAACTGCACTAATAACAGGATAGCAATCGGTCCGGCCAAATCGATCAATGTCCATAATTGTAAACTCATCAAGGACATAGATAGGAATAAACCGAGACTAACATCAGAAATTAAGGCTAAAGAGGGCGTATTAGCGGGCCAAGGAAAGCGTTTCAACACCAAAGGTACGGTATTAGTCAGGATAATTCCTGCCAATAAACAGGGGACAAAATCCGGTAATTTTAACCCAAGGGGAGTTACCCAGTAGTTAATCTGATTACCTAAACCGATAGTTAAACCAATCACTAAGATTGAATGGAGCATTGTATTGTAATCGATATTGACATTCCTCTGGCTTTGTTTAATTCCCACCGTTAAATCTTGGTCTTGATTATTGGCTCGCAGTCGATTTCTAGTAATTAACCATTTAGCCACCGGTCCGCCAATAATTCCCCCTAAAACTAGCCCAAAAGTAGCACTAGCTACACCGATTTCTGATGCTTTGGCGATGCCATAATTATCACGAAAAATAGAAGCCCAAGCAATGGCAGTCCCGTGACCCCCACTCAAAGAAACGGAACCAGCAATCAAACCGATGGGTAAATCTAATCCCATCACTTTTGCCACTCCTAACCCAGCTAAATTTTGTAGAATGAGATAAACCACGGCGGTTATTAATAAAATTAGCAAGGGTTTACCCCCTTGCAGCAGGGTTTTTAGTTTTGAGGACAGCCCGATAGTAGTAAAAAAAACGATTAACAGGGCATCCCGAACATTAAGGGTAAATTCGATTTGCCATTTAAAAACAGCAAAAAATAGACCGAAAAATAAGGAAGCTAAGACACCACCAGCAACGGCATCAGGAATGTTATAGTCTTGCAGAAATTTGATATTTTTGGTTAAATACTTACCGAGATAGAGGACTAGAATAGCCATAATAATTGTCTGGCGTTGGCTAAATTGGTAAATTTCCATTTTCTTAATCTTAGTTCTCCAAGATGCTCTACTTAGGTTTAGTCCTAATTTTCATTAACAATAAATCAGCTTCTTAAAAACTGATTATTTATTCTCCGTTTTGCATGAGTGCCTCTTGCATGAGTGCCTCTCCTCATAAGTAGCCTATACTCAACGGATTTAGTATAACAACCTTATCTGTAAGAAAGCCGCAATGAAAAAAGGACACAAAGTAAATTGTGTCCTTCCCGAAGCTAGGAACTTAATTTTTATTTAGCGTCGGAGAATTCGGCATCGATGACATCATCGCCACCACCGGCACCACCAGAGGGGCCATTGCCATCATTGCCACCGGGGGGATTGCTGGGGGCTCCTTGCTGATACATACTGCTACCGATCGCATAGAGGGCTTGTTGTAATTCCGGTAGGATGGTTTTGATCTTACCATCATCGTCTTGAGCGATCGCTTCTTTCAGGTCTTTAATCAACCCTTGGGCTTTATTTTTCTCAGATGGAGGAACCTTATCGCCTAACTCTTCCAACTGCTTCTCAGCTTGATAAACCAGGGAATCAGCTTGATTTTTGCGTTCAATGCGTTCACGACGTTCCTTATCCACCGAGGCGTTCGATTCTGCCTCATTAACCATGCGTTCCACTTCATTTTGGGGCAGGGTAGAAGCGCCGGTGATGCTGATCGATTGTTCTTTTCCTGTACCTTTATCCTTAGCGGTGACATTGAGAATACCGTTAGCATCGATGTCGAAAACCACTTCGATTTGAGGCACACCACGAGGAGCGGGAGGGATGCCATCGAGTCGGAAAGTTCCCAAACTCTTGTTATCTTTGGCCATTTCCCGTTCCCCTTGCAGGACGTGGATTTCCACGTTAGTTTGTCCATCCACTGCTGTGGAGAAAACTTCCGATTTTTTGGTGGGAATAGTGGTGTTGCGGGTAATAATCCGCGTCATCACACCGCCGAGGGTTTCCACACCCAAAGACAGGGGCGAAACATCAAGCAGAAGAATATCTTTGACTTCACCGGCGAGAACACCACCTTGAATGGCAGCACCGACGGCTACCACTTCATCGGGGTTAACGCTTTGGTTGGGATCTTTGCCCAGGACTTTTTTAACTAATTCTTGAACGGCAGGAATCCGGGTTGAACCACCGACGAGAACCACTTCATCGAGGGCAGATTTATCGATTTTGGCATCACGGATGGCATTTTCGACGGGAATCCGACAGCGATCAATTAAATCGGCGCAAATTTCCTCAAATTTAGCTCTGGTTAACGTGGTATCTAGGTGTTTTGGCCCTTCGGCGGTAGCGGTGATGAAGGGCAGGTTAATTTCTGCTTGGGTAACGCTAGAAAGCTCAATTTTGGCTTTTTCTGCCGCTTCCGTGAGACGTTGCAGGGCCTGTTTATCTTGACGGAGATCTATTCCTTCAACTTTTTTGAATTCTCCGGCTAAGTAATCAACGATTTTTTTATCGAAGTCATCACCACCGAGATGAGTATCTCCAGAGGTAGCAAGAACTTCAAAGACACCATCACCCACTTCTAGAACCGATACGTCAAAGGTTCCCCCACCCAAGTCAAAAACGAGAATGGTTTCGTTAGCTTTTTTGTCTAATCCGTAGGCAAGAGAGGCGGCAGTGGGTTCGTTGATAATGCGGAGAACTTCAACCCCAGCAATTCTCCCGGCATCTTTGGTGGCTTGACGTTGGGAGTCATTAAAATAAGCGGGTACAGTGATGACTGCTTGGGTAACGGTTTCGCCTAGGTATTTACTAGCATCTTCCACCAGTTTCCGCAGTACCTGGGCGGAAATTTCTTCGGGGGCAAATTGTTTGCCCTGGGCGGGACTGTCTAATTTAACGTTGCCGTTGCCGTCTTGGAGAGTTTTGTAGGATACTTCTGTGGCTTCGTTGGTAACTTCGTTGAATTTCCGGCCGATAAAGCGTTTGACGGAATAAAAGGTATTTTGCGGGTTCATTACCGCTTGACGTTTGGCGATTTGTCCTACTAGGCGATCGCCACTTTTGGCGTAGGCGACGACTGAGGGCGTGGTTCTAAACCCTTCAGCGTTGGCGATAACGGTGGGTTTACCCCCTTCCATAACCGCAACGCAGGAGTTAGTCGTCCCTAAGTCAATTCCAACTACTTTTCCCATAATCTTTGTGCTGCTCCGATACAACTATAGTGACTTCTAGAATCGGAACTGTACTCGGTTTTTAGGCGATACCCACCCCTATCAGTTCCTTCGTTATCTCTATAGTGCAAAATAACCCCGCTTTCTCGATAGTGTAGGTATCCGAACCTTTTTGGTAGTATTGCAGTAGTCGGTAAACCTCCGGTGAAAGTCAACAATTCTCCTGGGAGGCAGTCTGAGGGAGTAATTTAGATAGTCAACAGCTTATCCTCTGGTGCTAAAATACGATCGCCGATAACAATTTATCTAAATTTATCGCAGAATCTCCATTGCCTTATTGCCTTGGTTGTACCCGCTTTTTATCTGATTATTTCATAAAAAATATGACTTACGAAACTCTGCAACTTTCCACACCGACACCGATTTTATCTTGGGCAGGCCATGAATTGGGACCCCAAGAGACCCAAATGGCCAAAAATGTCGCTTCCCTCCCTTTTGTTTATAAACACATTTCTTTAATGCCCGATGTTCACTTGGGTAAAGGTGCTTTAGTCGGTTCGGTGATTGCCACCAAAGATGCCGTAATTCCCGCCGCCGTCGGAGTGGATATCGGTTGCGGCATGGCTGCCCTAAAAATGCCTTTTACTGGTGAACAATTGCAGGGAAAACTTAAAAAAATTCGCCTCGATGTGGAGGCGAATATTCCCGTCGGTTTTGCGGAAAATAAAGAAGTGGATCGGGAAGTAACTAAATGGCCAAAATGGGCGGAATTTAAACAGATTCATCGAGGCGTACAAAACCTAGAGAAAAAAGCCCTTAAACAAATGGGTTCTCTGGGGGGTGGCAATCACTTTATCGAAATTTGTTTAGATACAGACAATCAAGTTTGGTTAATGCTCCATTCCGGTTCTAGAGGTATTGGTAATCAACTGGCCCAATGTCATATTGATACGGCCAAAGAGTTAGCCAAACTAGCAGAAGGTAAATTACCCGACCTCGATCTGGCCTACTTTGTCGCCGGTACAGAAGAATTTGCCGCCTACTGGCATGACCTACAATGGGCCCAGGAATATGCCCGTTATAATCGGGAAATTATGATGGCTAGATTTAAACGCATTGTTGAAAAACATCTAGCGGGAGGCAAACCAACTAAACCCCTCTTAGTAGTTAATTGTCATCACAATTATGCTGAAAAAGAAATTCATTTTGGCGAGGAGGTTTATGTCACCCGCAAAGGAGCAGTCCGCGCTAGAGAAACCGATTATGGTATTATCCCCGGTTCCATGGGAGCGCAATCTTATATTGTTAAAGGCAAGGGAGAACATAATAGCTTCTGTTCCTGTTCCCACGGGGCCGGGCGCTTGATGTCGAGAAATCTGGCTAAAAAAATCTTTACTCTTGATGATTTAATCGCCCAAACCGAAGGGGTTGAATGCCGCAAGGATGAGGGCGTTATTGATGAGATTCCGGGAGCTTATAAACCGATCCAACAGGTGATGAATCAACAGGCTGATCTAGTGGAAATTGTCGCCACTCTCAAGCAGGTGATGTGTGTCAAAGGTTAAAAATCATGGCAAGAGCGATCGATTTTTGTCGTTTTTTCCCTAACATGAAAAAGATAGGAATCGATCGAGGATTGTAAGCGATGAGTCTGACTATTGCTGCCGAATTAGCGCCAATTCCCGCCCATCATCTCAATATCATGGGCTATGTGGATGAATCCGCCGTTAACGGTCCCGGTTGTCGGGCCGTGGTCTGGGTACAGGGTTGTTCTCGCGAGTGCCGGGGTTGTTTTAATCCAGCTTCCTGGTCCTTTGAGATCAATCAATTAATTACCGTTGAGTCTCTAGCTGCCAAAATTTTGGCTAATCCCCGCAATAGTGGCCTAACTTTCTCCGGAGGTGAACCTTTTTGGCAAGCAAAAGCCTTGACAGAATTAGCTAAATATGTTAAGGAAAAAGGCTTAAATGTGATGTCCTTCACGGGATTTACGATCGAACAATTGCGCTCAACCCAAGCACCGCCCCACTCCCAAGAATTATTAGCCCAGTTAGATATTTTGGTGGATGGGGCCTATGTGGAATCCCTGGCTATTCATTCCCCCGATTCTCCCGTTTCTTCTAGCAATCAACGGATTCACGTCCTCAATCCCGCTCTGGAAGATCAGATTAATTGGGCATCGGATCAAGTGGAAATTCATATTCTCAAAGACGGAACCCGAATTTTTACAGGATTTTGGGGACAGATTATTTCTTGATCAGGCCTAGAATCAGTAATCAGTAAACAGTGATCAGTAATCAAGATTGTCCAACTACTTACTCTCACTTCATACCGCTCACTGAAAACTCAAATCTGATCAGTGATCACTGCCTAGGAATTTAGGATCACAGATCCAGCAACATCAATTCCTCGACTAAATCAAAATTAGCTGTCACCGATTGCACATCATCTAGGGATTCTAGGGTGTCGATTAACTTCAATAAAAAACGGGCCTGGTCTCGATCGCTTACTTCTAGGGTATTAGTGGGAATCCAGCGTAATTCTGCTTCTTTGACCTTAAATACCGCTGCTTGCAGAACCTTATTCAATCTCTCCAGGTTAGACACCTCAGTAAACACTTCTGCCCCTTCACCTTCCTCCTCACTGTCAAAAAACTCGTAGGATTGGGCCTGGCCCTCTAGGGAAGCTTCTAAAAGCTGATCCTCATCAATAGTTCCCTCAAGGCGAATTACCCCCTTATGGTCAAACATCCAGCCCACACAGCCCGTTTCACCTAAATTACCGCCATTTTTGCTAAAAGCCACCCGCAGATCCGCCGCCGTGCGATTGCGATTATCGGTCAGTGCTTCGATCAGGATCGCCACACCCCCGGGACCATAACCCTCGTAGCGAATTTCCTCAAAAGCTGAGTCATTTTCCCAAGTTCCTGCCCCTTTAGCGATCGCTCTTTCGATATTGTCATTAGGAATACCGGCCGCCTTGGCTTTTTCGATCGCCGTGCGTAGCTGAAAATTGCCCGCCGGATCGGGAACACCGTTACGCGTAGCCACGATAATGGCCCGGGATAACTGGGTGAAAGTTTGCCCTTTTTTGGCATCAACCCGGGCTTTTTGTCGTTTAATATTTGCCCATTTACTATGACCAGCCATATCTATCTAAGATATCCAACATCAAAAATCTAGCAGATCGATCGCCCTTGGTAAATCTGGGGATAATTGTCAACGAGTGCAGGGTAATGATCATAAATCCTGTGTAGAAGCTATAGGGGAGTGGGAATTATGAATTATGAATTATGAATTAGGTAGAGGGAAGACCACTTCGTGCGGGTTGCGGGGGGAGGTGGGGAGAGCGGAGCGGGGAGAAACAATTCATAACTTGGGAGTTAATCACACTATTAAAAACGGATTTGGTATAAATCCTGTTTAGAAACTATAGGGGGGCGGCTAGTTCGAGCATTTGTACTAAAATTCCCGATATGCGGTTTAAATCCAGTACAGCTTATTATAGAAAAGGTTGATTGATCAGGTGGCAATATGGCGCAATTTTCTCGCAGAACTCTACTAACCTTGTTTGCTAGTATATTAGTATTATTATACTACTTGGCTCCGGCCCAGGCGCTAAGTTATAATAACCGTAATTTGACCGATAATGACTTTGCGGGGCAGGATTTGCGCGATTCCACCTTCGATCACTCTAATCTGCGCGGTAGTAACTTCAGTCATGCCAATCTAGAAGGAGTGCGCTTTTTTTCGGCCAACTTGGAGGGGGCCGACTTTAGCGATGCCAATATGAGAAATGTGGATTTAGAATCGGCCCGTTTAACCAGAGCCAACTTTACCAATGCCGTTCTCGAAGGAGCTTTCGCCACTAACATTTTGATCAAAGGTGCAATCATCGACGGGGCCGATTTTACCGATGCAATTATTCGCTCCGATGTGGAAAAATATCTTTGTGAGAGAGCCACGGGAACTAACCCAGTAACTGGCAGAAATACCCGCGATACCCTATTTTGTCCCTAATCCTGCTGTCATGACCGATCGAATCTAGAGCCAGATCGGCCATAATTGCTGTAAGCTAGTATTCGATTTTTTAACAAAACCTTTAGAATAGACTTTCAAGCCAGTTCGATCGATCAGTCCCCTCTTGGAAAAAGGAAATTGTAACCATCGTGTCCACCAGTACCCTCGGCAATCAAGACAAAGAGCAGAAACCTAGTAGTGACTCGGATAGCTTTTTACAAGGAGTCTCCAGAGTCGCAGGGGGAACTGTTCTCGGCCTGTTGATGGTATCCACGGCCGTGGTGACGGGGGCTGTGGTAGGATTAGCGATTAGTTACCGCAATCTACCGGATGTGAGGATTTTACGCGGTTACGTTCCCACAGAAACCAGTTATATCTACGATGTTAAAGGCAGACTCCTGACCAGCTTACACGGAGAAGCGAATCGGGAAGTGGTGGAACTCGATCAAATTTCTCCCAATCTGAAACGCGCAGTGATGGCGATCGAAGATAGCCATTTTTATCACCATCGTGGTATTAATCCTAATAGTATCGGCCGGGCAGTAGTGGCTAACTGGAAAAGTGGCGGTGTGGTGGAAGGTGCATCTACCATCACCATGCAGTTAGTCAAAAATATCTTTCTTTCCCATCAGCGCACCGTTAGCCGTAAATTAGCCGAGGCAGTCCTGGCAGTACGAGTGGAACAGGTTTTTAGCAAAAATGACATTCTGGAAATGTACCTCAATAATATCTATTGGGGTCATAATAATTACGGAGTGCAAACCGCTGCTAAAAGTTATTTTAATAAACCCGCCTCCGAGTTAAATTTAGCAGAATCGGCGATGATGGCTGGATTAATCCAAGCGCCAGAAGTTTATAGTCCTTTTAATAATTATCAAACCGCCAAGGAAAGACAGGCACTGGTTCTCAGTCGGATGCGTACCTTGGGTTGGATTACCCCCGCACAGGAAGAGGCCGCTTTAAAGGAACCGCTGAAACTGGGTAAACCCACCGCTTGGCAAGAAAGTAAATTACCCTACGTTACCGATGCAGTGGTGGCAGAATTGCGGCAAAAATTTGGCAAGGAAACCCTAACTAAAGGGGGAATGCGGATTCAAACCACGATCGATCTCGACTTTCAAAACATGGCCGAGTCCACCATTCAAAAGGCCTATAATAGCTTGCGTGGTCGCGGTATTCGCACCAAAGACCTACAAATTGCTCTAGTCGCAGTGGATCCCCGCACCCATTTCGTCAAGGCGCTCGTCGGTGGTGTTGATTACAATAAAAGTCAATTAAACCGGGCCATCCAATCCCGTCGTCAACCGGGGTCAGCTTTTAAACCTTTCGTCTATTATACTGCCTTCGCCAGTGGTCGTTTTACCCCCGAAACGGTGATTAATGATGCTCCTGTCCGTTTTCGCGAGGCCGGCGGCTTCTATAGCCCAAAAAACTACGGTGGCGGCTTTTCTGGTCCGGTTTCCCTGCGTAGCGCTCTGGTGCAGTCTCTGAATATTCCCGCAGTTGTTCTCGGTCGTCGCGTCGGGATCAATAAAGTCATTGAAGTCTGTCGTCTGCTGGGTTTCGAGAGTCCTTTAATTGCCGTCACCTCTTTACCTTTGGGGTCCGTGGATGTGACTCCTCTGGAAATGGCGGGAGCTTACGCTACTTTTGCCAGTAATGGCTGGCATTCCGAGCCTACCTTTATCATGCGTGTTACTGATAGTCGCGGTAACGTCATGCTCGATAATACACCCAAACCGAAGCTAGTTTTAGACCCCTGGGCTACCGCTTCCCTTAACTCTGTCTTACAGGGAGTTATTCAAGGGGGAACAGCAACCTCGGCCCAAATCGGTCGTCCGGCAGCGGGAAAAACTGGTACTACCGATAACGAGAAAAATGTCTGGTTTGTTGGTTATGTTCCCCAATTAGCCACCGCAGTGTGGATTGGAGATGACCAAAACCGCACTTTAGGTAAAGGTATCACCGGTGGCGGTTTTGCCGCTCCCATTTGGCGCGATTTCATGGCACAAGCTCTTAAAAATGAACGGGTAGAATATTTTCCTTCTCCTTCCAAATTCCGCAAACCAACAGTTAAGTAGATGGTTAATCTAATTGGTTTGATCGTAATTTATCGATCGAGTAAAGGTGGCTATGTTAAAAATGAAACCTACGCTTTGAGCCTTCAGGTTTCCTACGATTAATAGGTAAGTTACCATGAGTACCATCCAAGTTCAAATTCCCGACTCATTACAGAAAAGTTTAGATGATCTAGCGGCTCGTGATGGAATTTCGATCGATCAATTTATCTCTACTGCGATCGCTGAGAAACTTTCAGCGTTGATGACAGAAAATTACCTAATAGAAAAGTCCAAAAAGGGAAGTCGAGAAAAGTATGAGGCAATCTTAACAAAAGTTCCCGATATTGAGCCAGAAGCCTATGACCGGCTGCCGACTGTCTGACATATCACTGCACCAGACTTTGTGCTAGACTTTGACAAGGCGGGTGAGTTCAACCGTTTGACTAGCTGAGAGACTGTATGTCTGGGAAAAAGTTAGGTATTCATACTACTATCGAAATTGTAGCTTTTCTATCAGCTTTGGCTACAATTATGGGTTTTGTCTATTTTTTCTATGATCGCCACTTTGTAACTTGTAAACCTATGGAGGGATTTTCGTCAAACAGAGATGCTTATTATTCATGTCTTCGTAAACTGCTTAAAGAAAATAGGTGGGAGGACGCTAATAGAGAGACTCTAAGACTAATGTTGCAAACGGTCAATAGAGAAGGAGAAGGATTTATAGATACAAAAACTATGAAAGAATTTCCTTGCAAAGATTTGTTGATTATTGAAGATTTGTGGTCAAAAGCAAGTCAAGGCAGATTTGGCTTTGATACTCAGCAAAAAATATGGAAAAGTGAAGGCGGTGAACCCTATTTAACTGATGAGAATTCAGAGGCTTACCATAGGTTTCGCAGTGCAGTGGGATGGAAAAAAGGAAAAGATCCTAACTTTTCTCTGAATGCTCCATATGGCCATTTACCAATATTAGGATCTCATGGAAAAATAGGAGGAATTGCAAACACATATCGAATTGCAGAGTGTCTAGAAAAGAAAGAGTGGGAAGCGCCATAACCAAGGTGAGAGCATCTGAAAAGCTATTGACAATTGGCCAATTTTGTGATCCCCGTGGGTATTTCTAGTGATACCAGTCAGTTAGAATAGTTAAGAAATCGACCGATTTGATTGAGAGGGCAAATTCTCCTCAAATATACCTGAATCGTCGGTAAGCAACCCAGATAAAGTTCATTTATAATAAAGTCACAAAAAAACCTTTGCTTGAACCGATGACGACTTCCTTGACTGAGAGTCTCACCCTTGAAGATTTCCTCAAATTGCCATATTTGGAGGATTCTCCAGCATGGGAATACTTGCATGGAGTCGCAATTCAGAAACCCATGCCTAAGACTCGACACTCTATCCTGCAAAAACGTCTTTTAGCTGCGGTTGACAGCCATACTGCTGATTATACAGCCTTACCTGAGTTGCGATGTACCTTCGGCGAGCGTTCGATCGTTCCTGATGTGGCAGTAATTGCATGGAATCGAATTAACCTCAATCAAGCAGGTGAACCAGAGGACGACTTTAGGGAAGCACCTGATTGGACTATCGAAATTCTTTCACTGGATCAACAGGTAAACCGTGTAATTGACAACATTCTACATTGTTTAAAACATGGCAGTAAATTAGGATGGATGCTTGATCCAGATGATTATTCTGTTTTAATGTTTACTCCCCAACAAGAGCCGGAAGTTTGCAGAGGGGATGACCAACTTAAGGTAATTGCAGGGGTTCAGTTGACACTGACTCCACAACAAATCTTTGCCTGGCTAAAAGTTAGTCAAGCTAGACAAAGTAAGTAGAAGTCTGGGGAGAAGTACGAGGACTAATATGAATTGATGGGAGAGTAAATTTATGTGGGAAGATGAAATTCTTGAAGAATTACACAGAATACGAGAAGAACAAGCCAAATCTTTTAATTATGATTTCAAGGCCCTATTTGCTGATTGGCAGAAAAGACAAGCAGCGAGTGGCAGACAATTAGTATCATTGCAACTTCAATAATAGTGGCGACTTCAGGTGGTAATGGGCCTAGCAGCGCGGGTGAATCAGACAGTAGTAATTGATAAGATCCGAACGTCTGAACGTCCTCCTTACCCCCCTACGCGCTCAGGGACTCATGGGGTTTTGTTGAAGACGGCTGTTGGCCAGGATCTCTTATAATGGGGAAGTCGGAATGTTTTTTCTTCCTATGCCAGTAAGTGCTGAAGCTCTTAAGCAAGACTTGGATCGACTGACTGATAATCAGCTTCAGCAAGTGGCTGATTTTATTGCCTTCTTAAAGTTTCGCAGTCAGCGTCATCAGGCTGTTCTCGATCCAATGCAACTGGCCGATCTGTTTGCAGAGTTTGCTGATCAAGATCGCGCCTTTGCTGAAGAAGGTATGAATGACTATGCAGTAATACTCCATCAAGAAGACCAATGATGACTAATCCTCTGAAACGGGGTGAAGTCTGGTTAGCCGACCTCAATCCAACTCAAGGTTCTGAACAAGCGGGCATTCGTCCCGTCATCATTTTCCAGAATGACCTTGTTTCCCAGTTCTCAACTACGATCATTGCTATTCCGCTCACCACCAACCAACGTCGCGCTGCTTTGCCTATATGCTTACTGATAGAACAGGGTAATGGTGGACTCGGCCAAGATTCTGTTGCCCTATGTTTTCAGATGAGAGTGCTGGATAAAACTCGTTTGATCCGCACACTGGGACAACTGAGTCCCGAAATAATTGCCCAATTGGAAGAAGTGGTTTTGCTAACCTTAGGATACGAGTCATAAATGTGGAATTAAACGGAATTCTTATGAGTATAGGCTACATATCAGGACAGGCACTCATGCAAGAGGCGAAAGGGGGAATAGATAATCAGTCTTTAATAAACGGATTTAGTATAAAATGTCAAAAATTAAAAGTCCCTTGCGTTATCCGGGGGGGAAATCCCGGGCAATTAAGCAAATTCTGCCGCAAATTCCTGTGAATATTAGGGAATATCGAGAACCTTTTTTTGGTGGGGGTTCTGTATTTTTTGCTGTTAAGCAACTCTTTGGACAACAAATAAAAACCTATTGGATTAATGACTTAAATTATGATTTATATTGTTTCTGGCAATGCGCTCAAGAAAATATTGAGTTATTGGTAGCAAAAATAACAGAAATTAAACAGAAATATGATAGCGGACGAGAATTATTTCAAGATTTGACAAGGGAAGATTTAAAGTTAACCGATTTTGAAAAAGCGGTGCGTTTTTTTATCTTAAATCGGATTACTTTTTCGGGAACAGTGGATTCGGGAGGTTATTCTCAAGCAGCTTTTACCAGTAGATTTACTGATTCATCAATTGCCAGATTAACCCAAATTGCGCCGTTATTAGCATCGGTAAAAATTACTAACCAAGACTACGAAGAATTATTATTTGCTGAGGGAAAAGAAGTTTTTATCTTTCTCGATCCCCCCTACTATAGTGCCACAAAATCCCGTTTGTACGGTGTGAGAGGTAATTTACATACCAGCTTCGATCATCAACGTTTTGCCGATAATATGCGTCAATGTCAGGCTAAATGGTTAATTACCTACGATGATTGTCCAGAGATAAGAAAACTCTTTGATTTTGCCCATATTATCGAGTGGAATCTTCAGTATGGCATGAATAATTATAAACAAGGAGCGGCGGCATCTGGTAGAGAATTAATGATCAAAAATTATTAGTGGGATGCCGAAGGCACTGAGTAGCAGTAAGCTAATTTGGCTCTTCGGTTTGTGTTATGCAATAGACGGGGGTTATAGGGGATGGAACCCTTGTATAGAAAGGCATTTGGCGATTTTTGTCATTATTTTTGATCTAGAGCGAACTAATGGATTAAATCTCTTGCCAGATAAGGATTTAAAGGATTTAGTCGATTTATGCCCCCCTATCAAACCATACCAAGTAACGAAGAACCTACTAATCCACAGTGCGACGAATTTGCAGACAACACCATTCTTGACGTTTCCACAGGGCAGCTACTGTCCAGCCTTGGGGTTCTAAAATATCTGTAACTGCCTGTGCTTGGGTGACAAGAATGCCGCTTAAAATTCCCCAAGTGGTGGGTTTTGCCAGACGGGTGATTTCCGGCATTAAAGCGATAATTGTCTCGGCTAAAATATTACAAACGATGCCATCGACACCATCGGGAATTAATTCTAATAACTCCTCGACACTACCCTGATTAACAGCTAAATTTTCGGGGTTAATCTGGTTGAGATGGCGATTACTATACGTCGCACTCACCGCCAGCGGATCTGTATCCACAGCATAAACTTTTTTGGCCCCTAATAAAATCGCCCCGATCGCCAGTATGCCGGAACCACAACCGATATCGGCGATAATTTTATTCTCTGGATGGCTACTTAAACGCATTTCTAGGGATTCTAGACATAATTGGGTGGTGGGATGCGTTCCCGTGCCGAAAGCGGAGCCGGGGTCAATTTTAATCACTAATCTCTGGTTATTTTCCGGGGGATTTAACCAAGCAGGACAGATCAAAAAGCGATCGCCGATCTCGCTGATCTGCCAATGTTGTTTCCAACTGCTGGCCCAGTCTTCCTCGTCCATTAACTGCCAATAGCTGACAGGTTCAGAAAAACCTAAAATCAAAGCATCCTGCTTTAACCAGAGGCTTAGTGCCTCTAAATCAGGCAATTGCGCTTTAATTTCCGGTATATAGGCTTTAACCTCTAAAGAGGATTGTTTTTTAGCCGTGGCCGTTCCCGAACAGCCAAAATCTTCCAGTCTCCAGAAAACCGTTTCTTCGAGACTAGGTTCGCACAAAACCGTAATTTCCCACCAACTATTAGACATATATCAGTTATCAGCTTCTGAAGGCAAGAGGCAACAGGCAAGAGGCAAAAGACAGAATCTGACAATTCTCCTACCTAAAAAGAAGGTTAGAAACTAAGCACATCAAAGCTTTTAGCTTAACCAATTAGGTCTGAGATTCGGCCTTTGTTATCAGTTATCAGTTATCAGATTTGGGTTTTCAGTCAACAGTATTAAGTGGCAAGTGCAGAGCTTTCCTTTCACTGATTACTGTTTACTGATTACTGTTTACTGATAACTGATTTAATCTAGAGTTTTACCGTGTAAGCATCGCGGATACCGGGGACTTTAGTAATTTCCGAGAGAAGACCTTCCGGTAGAGGATCATCGAGACTCAGGGCCATAACAGCATCACCGCGAATAATTTTGCGTCCTACCTGCATACTGGCGATATTGACGTTAAAACTGCCTAAAAGTGCGCCAATTTTGCCGATAATACCTGGCATATCTTGGTGAAGGGTGAAGAGCATATGATTACTCGGAGGCACGTTAATGGGGAACTCATCGAGGTCAGTAATGCGGATTTCTCCCGTACTTAACAGCGCTCCGGTGACGGAATGGGTCCCCATAGAACCATTAGCTTCCAAATGAATCGATCCCGAATAGTCGCGGGTGGAAGCGTCCCGGGTTTCGATTACCCGGATACCGCGTTCCTTAGCTTCGATCGCCGCATTAACATAGTTTACCCGTTCCCGGAGGGCTTGGGAAAGTAAACCCTTAATGGCCGCTATCACCAGAGGTTGACTGTCTTTAGTGGCCAATTCTCCCTGTAAACGGACATTTAACGAGTCACAGCGACCTCCTGCCAACTGACTGACAAGATTACCCATAGTTTCCGCTAATTGCAGGTAAGGGCGCAGTTTTTCCATAACATCGGGAGTTAGTCCGGGGATATTAACGGCCGAACGCGCTGGCAAACCGAGGAGGACATCCCGAATTTGTTCGGCCACATCAATAGCCACATTCACCTGTGCTTCCGTAGTCGAGGCACCTAGGTGGGGAGTGAGGATGACGTTAGACAATTCTCTTAATCTAGATTCGCCTAAAGGTTCCTGTTCAAATACATCCAAGGCTGCCCCGGCGATTCTACCGGATTCGAGGGCTTCAATTAAAGCCAACTCGTCGATAATGCCGCCGCGGGAACAGTTAATGATGCGGACCGTGGGTTTCATCTTAGCGATGGTTTCCCGACCGATGAGATGCTGGGTTTCGGGAGTTTTCGGGACGTGGAGGGTGATAAAATCGGACTCGGCAAAGAGTAGTTCTAGATCCACCAGGGTGCAACCGAGTTGATCGGCGCGTTCTTTGGAAATAAAGGGGTCGTAGGCGAGAATTTTCATGCCGAGGGATCTAGCGACGGCGGCGACGTGGGAGCCAATTTTACCTAAACCGACGACTCCTAGGTTCTTTTTATAAACTTCTGTGCCGATAAAGCGATTTCTTTCCCATTTATTCGCTTTTACCGACTGATTGGCATCGGGAATATGACGGGAGAGGGATAACATCATGGCCAAGGCGTGTTCGGCAGCGGCGATCGTGTTCCCTTCGGGAGAGTTAACGACAATAATACCCTGACGAGTGGCCGCGGGAACATCGATATTATCGACTCCTACCCCCGCGCGGCCGATAATTTGCAGTTTGCTGCCCGCTTCGACGATTTCTTTGGTGACGCGCGTACTGGAACGGAGCATCAGTGCGTCGTATTCGGGGATAATTTGAATGATTTCCTCGGCGGATAGTCCTGTTTTCACGTCCACTTGGGCAACCTGTGACAGAATTTCTACTCCTACCGGATCGATCGAATCGGATACCAGAACTTTGGCCATAATCTTTATAACGTGCTTTTTTCAGTCTACGGGCAAATGCTTGACCAATTGGGGTCTAGCCGCAATAGCCCATTTTAGAAGCAAAGGGTGCAGTCCATGGCAAAATTAGCCAAAAGATTTTAGGTTGTCCTTGCCATGGTCTTCAATGGTGTCCATGTCATCCTCTTGCCGTTGTAACTGAGATATGGCCAATTTAATCACGGTGGCGATCGAGTTTTCCGCTTCTTTTTCTAAGGCCTTTTCTAGGGCTGCTATTGCTTCTGTATCCTTAATTTTCATTAACGACAAAGCCGCCGATTTGCGCGTTTCGCCATCGGGATGTTCTAACAAGGGAATTAAACGGGAAACTGCCGGTTTATAGGCGAGATTTCCTAATACTGCCGCCGCTTCACAACGCACCGTTTCCGAGGTATCCTCAAGGGCATTAATTAACAATTCCAAGGCTGTTGCTTCGCCACTATCCTGGGCGATTTTAGCGATCGCACCTACCACGGCAGCCCGCACCGCTTCCACATCAGAGTTAATTTCCCGATATAAATATTCCTTCGCTTCCGTGCCAATAAAGGCTAAGGCCCAGGCCGCATGACCTTTGGTGCTTTCGGGATGTTCACTGGAGGCGAGAATATCGAGTAACTGGGGAACAGCAGCCTCACCAATACGCGCCAAAGCACCCACGGAGGAACCTTTAACCACCGTATCCTCATCGTTAAGCAGCGCTTGCACTAGGGGAGATACGCTGTCCGGATCCGCAATTAGTGTTAGAGTTTTGGCACTGGCACGACGCACCACTGGATCCTGATGATTGAGCAGTGCTGTCACTAAAAAAGGAGTGGCAGCTTGGCCGATTTTACCGAGAGTATCGGCAAAACCCAAGCGCACCATTCCCCGGGGATCTCCCAAACATTCCACCAGACGCTGGATACGTTGGCTATCACTCCCATCGAAGGTTCCCTCCGCCACTTCCTTACGGGCGATCGCCAAAAATTCATCTACTTCGGCACTGGATAGGGGGAATAATTTGATCGCTTCACTCATAATCAGGAATTTTCCATCAATATTGGGTTAATTAGCGGTCAGCCATCGGCCATTAGCCTTTATTTCTCGTTTTTTCCATTAATTAGCCATTTTTCCGACCAATATAACTTTTATCTCGCTGACGACCAACGGCTGCTGGCTATTTTTTTAATTGCTGCTGAGGGCAGCCTGTTGGGCGCGCAGATGGGCGAGAGTTTCGTCAATTTGGGCTAATTCTGGCTCTAAACGAGCATTAAGCTTTGATTTGGGCAGTTTCGCTTTTTGAGCGGCATTGGTGAGATCGTTGATCAAGCGTTGACGATAGACCTCAAATTCTTCAATCACTGCCGCGATGTCTTGCGGAGTAACGGGGTCGGAAATATTGCTGAGATTGTCAGTCATGGCGATCGCTTAATTGAGATTTTTGTTAAAGGTTTGTCTCTGATTTTCTCAAATTTTCCTACCCTAGTCCGATAATTGTAATAACTGGTAACGAAACCGATTCTGGGAAATCTCGCGGATTGAATGAAACCCTAGAAATAATTAGGATTTCTCCCTTTTTACCCCTGACTTTTTACTTGATTTAAGGCACGATGGATAAACGTTTTTTTAATATGTTTGGGTTAACAGAAGATCAAGCGATCGCTCTCCTACAAACCCCACTCGAACAGTTAAACGCACCCACAGAGCGTTATGTAGCGGCAGCCCATCTAATTAATTTTCCCACGGAGCGATCGATTAATGCTTTGATCGCAGCCGTAGAAAATCCCTCTGACGATCTCTATGATCGCATTACCCGACGCAAAGCTTTAGAAAGTTTAGGTCGTTTGCAAGCAGCAAAAGCTTTACCGATTATCCGCAATTGTTTAACCGATGAAGATATTTATACCGTGGAGAATGCTGTCTGGGCGATCGGCGAGATCGGTACCCAAGAAACCGCCATTTTAGAGGAAATTAGTCAATTATTAGATAAACCTGGCCAGAGTTACCGGACTATTATTCAAACTTTAGCTAAATTAGATTATCAACCCGCCGTCTCGTCCATAGAAAAATTGACAAACTGGCCAGATAAACCGATCGCCAGTGCAGCAATTGCCGCTATTTGCCGTTTAACGGGGGATTATGGTCAGATGGGGCAAGTGGTGGCTTTTCTCCAAGATGATAATGTTAACGCCCGTCGTGGCTCTATTCAAGACCTAATTGATGCGGGTTACTATCAGGCAATTCCCCAAATCTCTCGCTGTCCAGTTTCGATCGCTTTTCGTCTGCGGGGAATTCGTTTATTAGCGGAGGTGGGTAAGGAAAAAGGTCTAACTTTTGCCGAGGTGGAACCCTATCTAGATAGCGTTATTTATGACCATCCCGAAAGTCTTGATTTAGTTCACGAGTACGATCAACCACCGACAATTGATTTTACCATCGGTGAACTCTATCACACGGATTTTGGCCGCTGTTATCTTGCCAGTAAAACTCTTTTAGAAAATTATGCCACGGCGGCCCCAGAAGCTTTATTAACTACTTGGGAAAAAGAGGCTCATAATGATTACGGAGCGCATTATCATGTTATTAAAATTCTCGGTTGGCTGCAATATTCTCCCGCTTACGATCTATTTATCGAAGCCTTAGAAAATACTTCGCCCCAATTCCAAAAATCCCGGGCCGCCGCTGCCATCGCTTTAGGAAATATCGGTGATCGGCGCTCAATTTCTCTACTACATAAGTCTTTGAATAGTCAGATTTTTGATTTAAAATATGCTAGTTTATTGGCCTTAGAAAAGTTAGGCGATCGGGAAGGGAAAAAGATGATCGCCGAGGATGGCGATTGGTTAATTCGATCGAAAGTCAATCGGATTTAATGCCTAGCAATTCTCGGTTATTTTATCGAAAATTTGGGTTTAAATAGGGTCTGCTGAAAAAGTACGGGCGAAGCATTCGGATAGGAAATCTACGGTTTCAGCGATAGGTTATTGCCCGAATGCTTCGCCCCTACAGGATGCGCTCACCGCTCAAGATACAAGGTACAGTAGAGAAAAAAGGGAAAACCTCCGTTAAGGATAACGGAGGCTAGATAATTGATTAACAATGTTTGGCTACAATTTCGCCCCACATTCAGGACAGAATTTATTATTCACACTGTTAACCGCGCCACAACTGGGACAATTGAGCATTTCACAACTTCTGGTGACAATTTTCGGTAAACCAATCATACGCGCATTACTTTGACCGGGGGCAACCATGGGATAACAATTTTCGTCTCTAGTAACGATCGCATTGACCAAAACCGGACCATCATGGGCCAACATTTCGGCAATTTTTGCGGCTAATTCCTCTCGATGGCGAATAGTAATCCCTTTAATGCCGTAAGCTTGGGCTAACAGTTCCACATCCGGCATTCCCACTTCCATATTGGAATTAGAATAACGTTCCCCATAGAAAGCTTCTTGCCATTGACGTACCATACCCTGCCAACCATTATTAATAATAATCGTCTTGGCATGAATATTAAATTGGGTGAGGGTGCCTAATTCCTGTAGATTCATCTGGAAACTGGAATCACCACTAATACAGATGACCTCCTCATCGGCAATGGCCACCTTTACCCCCATAGCAGCTGGTAAACCGAAACCCATTGTCCCCAATCCCGCGCTAGAAATCCAACGTCGGGGACCATTTTTGAGAAATTGGGCCGCCCACATCTGATGCTGGCCCACATCGGTGGTGTAGTAGGCGTGGGGTGCTTGACGGCCCACCTCAACGATTACTTCTTGGGGGGAAAGTCTGCCTTCCGGTCGAGGTACTTGCAGGGGATAATCTTGGCGCCAGCGCTCGATCTGGGCTAACCAGGCTTGGGTGCGCTCAGGATTAGTGGGATAATCAAATTCTCTGGCTTTTTGGAGTATTTGTTCTAAAACTACCCGGACATCCCCGACAATCGGCACGTCAGGGGCGCGATTTTTGCCCACTTCGGCGGGGTCTATATCCACATGGATTACCTTAGCTTTCGAGGCGAATTCGTCCAATTTTCCCGTTACTCGGTCATCAAAACGAGCGCCGACTGCAATTAATAAATCACACCCGGTCACGGCAAAATTAGCGTAGGCAGTGCCGTGCATTCCTAACATTCCCACCGAGAGGGGATGATGTTCATCAAAAGCACCGATCCCCATTAACGTGGTGGTGACGGGTAACTGAAAACGCTCGGCAAACTCGGCAATTTGGGCGTGGGCATTCGCGGCGATCGCACCCCCGCCAACGTACAGTAAAGGTTTTTCGGCGGTTTCCAAGAGGTGTAAAGCGGCCTCGATTTGACGGCGATTGCCCTTAACCGTGGGACGATAGCCGGTTAGTTTCACATCTCCCGGTTCGACGGGGATATAATCGCAGGGTTCTAAACCGACATCTTTGGGAATATCGACTAAAACCGGCCCCGGTCGTCCTGTACTGGCGATATGGAAGGCCTCAGCGATGATTCTTGCTACTTCGCTGGCATTTCTAGCCACATAGGAATGTTTAACAATCGGGAGAGTAATCCCATAAATATCGGTTTCTTGGAAAGCATCGGAACCGATGGCCGCCCGACTCACCTGACCGGTGATAATTACCATCGGGATGGAGTCCATGTGTGCGTTAGCGATGCCTGTCACCAAATTGGTCGCCCCGGGGCCGGAAGTACCGAAACAGACCCCCACTTTGCCGGTGGCCCTAGCGTAGGCATCGGCGGCATGGGCGGCCGCTTGTTCGTGGCGCACTAAAATATGTTGTAATTCTCCCCGCTCTTCAAAGCGGTAGAGTTCGTCATAGATGGGCAGGATCGCACCTCCGGGATAACCGAAGATGTGCTTAACACCATGACGTTTGAGACTGTCCATCAAGGCATAAGCCCCAGAACAACGCTGGGGAACCGTTGTTAAAGAGTCATTGGGCTTGGGAAGTGATGAAACCACAGGGCAAACCGTCCAATTTCTAACTAGAGGGATAATTGCAATTCTGTTGCCTAGGATGCAACTTGAAAAATAGCAAAATTGATAACCTTATACTTTTAGTGTATTCCATCTCACCTTTTTGGCCGCAGTTTTTTTTCTTTTTGCATCTTACCCATGCAATATCTGGGGAAGTGGGGTGTAGGGTGT
>NZ_CAIP01000204.1 GCF_000297435.1 Microcystis sp. T1-4
TGGCTTTTTCCATGTCCTTTCACACTAGCATATATTTCGTAAACGATGCTCATATTTAACAGTAAAGCCGTCGTAGAACGACGGGGTTTCAGACCCAAATTTTCGATGATCTATATTCTATTTGACTGGAGAACCCCTTATCATGTTTGATCGAGATAGTATCCGTGGTTTTTCTGCCCTAATCACCCTTGTGGGAGTCGCTTCTAGTTTGGGTTTTAGCTTCAACGCACCGGCTTTCTCCCAAGCTACCTCTAACAATTTACCGTTACTCTTAGCCCAAAAAAGCGAAAAGGTGCGAGTAGCGGTTTTAGACTTCGATTATAGCGGTCTCAGTAATCCCCAGTGGTTAACATTTCTCAATGGTGGAGCCAGTGGTGTCAGTGATATTCTCGTCAACAAATTAGTGGAAAGTGGTCGCTATACAGTCATTGAGCGCAGTCGCATTGATGCCGTCCTCAGAGAACAGAATTTGGGTGCTTCGGGACGTGTAGATGCCGCTACCGCCGCTCAAATCGGGCAAATTTTGGGGGTAGATGTGGTGATTATCGGTTCGATTACCCAATTCGATTTACAAAAAAAACAATCCGGTGGCTCGTTTATTATTTTTAGCACCGCCAAGACAGAAACCGATGCTTTTGTCAAGTTAAATGTCCGGGCAATTAATACCACCACGGCCGAAATTATTACCACCGCTCAGGGAGATGGTACTGCCAATCAATCCGATGGTTCAACCGTGGTTTTAGGAGTTGGGGGTGGTTCCCAAACCTCCAACGAAGGGAAATTACTCAGTATTGCCACCGATAAGGCAGTGGCGCAGGTGGTGGATAATCTCAATGATAAAGCCGACCAAATCGCCGCTACACCTCGCTCGCTCCCGACTGTCACCGCTTTAGTGGCTGCCGTGGCGGGAAATCAGGTAATTCTCAATAAAGGTACGGGAGAAGGCTATCGTGTCGGTTTACGCATTTCCATCGAACGGACGACTCAAACGGTCAAGGATCCGCAAACGGGTAAGGTTATCCGTCAGATTACTCAACCGATTGGCACTCTCGAAATTGTCGAAGCTGATGGTCAATCTAGCGTCGGTCGCATCATTACCGGTAATGGTTTTAAAGTCGGTGATTTAGCTAAACCCATTCGTTAATCGGGAATTATGAATTATGAATTATGAATTATGAAGTGGGGAGGTGGGGAAGTGGGAAGATCGGTAAACTTAAAACTCAAGTCTGATCACTGATCACTGATAACTGATCACTGATAAGTGAACACTCACGAAAATTTGAAGTTATGTAAAGCGAACCTGGGGGTCAGGTAAGACAACCGATAGAATTTATGATTGGAATCCCTTGGATATTCCCTAGACCAGAGCGATTAACGAAAACTATCAAAAAATGGTACAAGATCAAAAACCCACGGTGATCATTACTGGGACAACTTCTGGAGTCGGTCTCTACGCCGCTAAATCCCTTGCTCAAAGAGGTTGGTTTGTGGTTATGGCCTGTCGGGATATCCCGAAAATGGAACAGGCTGCCAAGGAATTGAACATTCCCCGGGATAACTACTCTATTGAATTTATCGACCTCGGTTCCCTCGATAGCGTCCGGCGCTTCGTTAAAAATTTCCGGGCCTTGGGCCGCTCTCTAACCGCTTTAGTCTGCAATGCCGCTATCTATCTGCCTTTGCTCAAAGAACCCTTAAGAAGTCCCGACGGTTATGAATTGAGCATGGCCACCAATCATTTAGGTCATTTCCTGCTCTCGAATTTGCTCTTGGAAGATCTAAAAAATTCCCCTTCTCCCGACCGCCGTTTAGTCATTCTCGGCACTGTCACCCATAATCCCGATGAATTAGGCGGTAAAATTCCTCCTCGTCCCGATTTGGGCGATTTGGAAGGGTTTGCCAAGGGTTTCAAAGAGCCGATTACTATGGCCGACGGCAAAAAATTTGAATCGGTCAAAGCCTACAAAGATAGTAAGGTTTGTAATGTTCTCACCATGCGGGAACTGCACAAACGCTATCACGAATCTACCGGAATTACTTTTACTTCCCTCTATCCGGGTTGTGTGGCCGATACACCCCTTTTCCGCAATCATTACCCCTTTTTCCAGCAGTTTTTCCCCTGGTTCCAGAAAAATATCACCGGTGGCTATGTTTCCCAAGAATTAGCTGGGGAAAGAGTGGCCATGGTGGTGGCTGACCCCGAATACCGTCAATCTGGTGCTTACTGGAGTTGGGGCAACCGTCAGAAAAAAGAGGGTAAATCTTTTGTACAAAGGGTTTCTCCTCAAGCTCGCGACGAGGAAAGAGGCGAAAAAATGTGGGAATACAGCGCTAAATTAGTCGGATTAGCTTAAATTCCGATTTTGAACCTAAAAAAGGACACAAGGTAACTTGTGTCCTTGTGGAAACGGGGAGTGCTGGGACAGGGAGAAACAGTCCATAACTGGGTTTTTAAAGTTTGATTGGCAGTTAATGATATTATTAAAAACGGATTTGGTATTAGGCTCTCTTGGATTTGGTGGGTAAAATGTATTCTAAGATACATTCCTTAAGAGCGAGGGAGTGGAAGGAACCACAGAGACACAGAGGACACAAAGATCGATCCTATGTAAGTTAAACTTATCACACAGAACCTAGAAGAGCCATTGTCCAATTGACGAAACGCTCGGCAACCCCAAAGATAGCCTGATCTCTATGCTGTTGCCAGATTTTGTTTAGCTTTCCCGTTTTTTGACTAGAATAACAACGCAACCGATCACCAGCAATCCTGCGAGGGTTGAGGGTTCGGGTACAGTTTCGACGCTAAAGGCGAGAAATTGAGTAAATTGGAGCTGGGTAAAGTTATTGTCGCTGACGAGAATTATTGATCGCTTGCCGTTCGGTAAATCGGGGCCGAAGGCAATCCCCTCCACGTTATCGATGGGGATATTTAACGAGGTCAGATCGAATAATAGGGTTTTCTGGGCGGCCACGATACCCGAAACCCCATTAATACTGGAAAAGGCACTGATGTCGGTGGCCCCCTCCAGGGAAACCTCGTAGATTTTCACAGTATAGCCCGTATTCCCCGGTGTTCCCGTCGTTATAGAGAAAGAACGTTCTAGGGAGAGAAAGCGTTGGCCACTATTATCAAGTGCCAGTAAATCGACGAGTCCGTTGACATCGACTTGGCTTGGAATAATCGGGGGAAGGGCGATTGGATCGGTATTGTAGAGAAATTGAGCGATCGGCTGTCCATTAGCGAGATTGTACTGCAATATCCGTGAGGGAGAACCGTTCGTTGGCGTCGCGGCCGGCCCATCCTGCACAAGCGCGTTCTCGGAGGCCGTGAACAGGAATCGCTGATCTGGGGTGGTGGTCAGACTTTCTAGAGCCAGATTATTGCGAACCCCGCTTGTGGTGGGAATCGAGTTCGGCGCGGGGATAAACTGGTTTGGAATCGGTAAAGTATCGTTCTGTTGACCGTTGGCCAGCGCGAATCGATTGACAAAGGGATCGAGAATCTGATTGCTAGAGACCTCCCCTTCGGAGGAAATATACAGATTAGAACCCACGAGCGCGATCCCTTCTGGATCGAGACCCAGCGCGGGGAAAGTTTGCCCGTTAGTCTGTAAAAGTGGGGTAACACCGGTAAAGGTAACGCCGCTATTCGTCCCATTAACATTAAATAGCGTCGGATTGATCGTTGCGGTGTAGAAACGCGCTGGGCCGTTCTGAGAGCGATCGTCCGAGATGATGTAAAAGTTATTGCCCGCCGGATCGTAGGTAATGCCCGATAATCCCCCGACCGGAACGGAGACACCGTTCACGGTTCCCGCTGGGCCTGAGGGAATAAACCCCGTGGGAACAATCGATTGACCGAGAAATTGTAAATTTAAAGGCGAAGCTTGAACCGACGAGGTAGCGAGGAAACCGACCGTTATGGTTCCAGCGATCCCGATGAAAAAACGAGAGGGGGATTTCATGATTTCTATCCCAAAAAACATTAGAACTCTTGCAAATTAATTATATGTTACAATCGTGTGTTAACTAATTTTTTTGGGAAAATTATTTATTTAGTACACTTGTACTAAATGAAAGCCTGAAGTTTAACTTTTAACCCAAAAATATTTAGATATGCTTTAATCTCTTCGGGTCTAATTCCCCGCCGCTCGCAGCGTATAATAGAAAAATGAGTCAATACATCCATAAGAGCCATAATGTAAGTGTTTTGCTATATATCGTAAAGCCGTTTTCGACAAACAGGTAGATAGCTTGTTGAAAGAAGTCTGTCTGGAGATGGAAAAACGATAGGAGATCAAGTTTGTAGAAATTGGGCTGTTCTCGACTTTGTGTGATAATTTTTGCTCATGAAATCGTGAAATGTTTACTGCGAAAAACTTTGAGGACTATTTTGTTAAATAAACTATCAGTATACTGAGAGGGGGACAAGCACGGGGTTTATGTCTCTTTGTTATAATTCAAAGGCTAGGCTATAATAACTCTTCATAAACACCGATAATTTTAGTCAAAGATGTAAAAAAGGAAGATCATTATTGTGAGAGCGTGTAATTAGTATAATTAAAGTAAAAATCATTCCAATGTAGCCATGATTAAAAATATTAATGTAACTGAACTTAAACCTGAACAAATTCAGCAGATACAAGCAATTATTGCCGTATTTAAAGCTCAAAATCAACTCAATAAAAGTGAAACTAAAATTGATATGATTGAATACCTGTTGGAAAATCCTATAGAGGTTGATAATTTAGAATTTATGAAACGAGAAGAAATTTATGACAGAACTTAAAAGTCATATTTGTTTTGTTGAGTCTAATATTTAGCTTTATGCTTTTTCCACTGATAAAAAAGAAGAAGGTAAAAGAATATTGGCAAAACAATTAATTAAAGAAAAGTCCATCATTATCAGTACCCAAATAATTAATGAGGTTTCTTGTAATTTACTTAAAAAGCATAAGCTTGATGAAAAACAATTGTTTAAATTAATTGTTTCCTTTTATAGCAAATATCAAGTTATACCATTTCTCTAAATGAAAACTACACATCGAATTTAAATCCCCCTTTTTAAGGGGGATTTAGGGGGATTAAACTGGG
>NZ_CAIP01000203.1 GCF_000297435.1 Microcystis sp. T1-4
TATCTTTTTGGGGAGTCGATATCTGTATTCCATGCTACATAAGCTTTTCAGCTTGTTTGTCCCCCTGTCAGCTACTCACCCTCAGCAGGAAAAACCTATTTAGCAGAACTGCCTTGGGGTTATGAAGGAGAATGGGGACCTGGAATAAAAGCCTTAGTCATTAGCCTATACTACGGGGGCAACATGACCCAAGGCAAATTATTAGAGTTTTTAGAAGATATTGGCATATCCATATCAGTCGGATATCTATCGAACCTACTGATTAAAAACCAAGTGGAGTTTGAAAGCGAGAAAAATGAAGTATGTGCGTCAGGACTAGAGAGCAGTCATTGGCAACACTTAGACCAAACTGGTGCGCGGGTGGGTGGGGTGAACTATACCACTAATGTAATATGCAACCCTTTCTATACAATCTACTTGACCACTGCCAAAAAAGACAGATTGAGTGTAGTCAAAGTATTGCAAAATGCCCCAGAACTGGAGTTGATTCTCAATCAACTTACAGACAACTTACAAAGAGACTTTCCCAATCCCAACTAAATGGAAAAATGCTCTGAAACTATTACCTCAAGAAACTGTGTTGAGCGAAGCAGAGTTTAATGCCCTACTTGATACATATCTACCCAAACCAGGTTCTCAGCACCCGACTCGAATTATAGAAGCAGCAGCGATTGCTTTCTATCATCAACAAACTGATTGGCCAGTAGTGCAAACTCTGGTCTGTGATCATGCTCCCCAATTCAAATTACTGACTGATAATATTACTTTGTGTTGGGTACATGAGGGACGACATTATCAGAAGTTGACTCCTTCGTTTTCAGGAAATAGACCAACGTTTTGAGGCGATAGACCAACGTTTTCAGGAAATAGACCAAAGATTAGACAAACTCGACTATAAATCTGACACCTACGAAAAAGCCTCCGAGAAAGTGCTGAGATTAGCCACGACCTTTATTATCGCAGCCGCCACCGTAGCGGTTTTACCCTCGGCCTTTCAGGCAATCGGACCCCTATTAACCCAGATCATCGCCGCCGGCAATAACTAACTTGTGATCAAGACTTGACGATTGCATGGTATGATAAGGGTTTTGGAACTATTGTTTTAGGTCAAGATCATGGTGAAACGAATGCAGGTTATCCTCAATCAAAAAGTCAGCAAATTAGGTGAAAATGGCGATGTGGTGGAAGTGGCCCCCGGTTATGCGCGCAATTACCTTATCCCCCAAGGTGTGGCCGTTTTAGCCACCAAAGGCGCGATTAAACAGGCAGAATTTAGGAAAGAAAAAGAGCGTCAACGTCTCCTCGCCGAAAAACAAGAAGCGGAAACCAGAAAAACTGCGATCGAAAAACTCAGTCCCTACAGCATCCCTAAACAGGCGGGAGAAAATGAGGCAATTTTTGGTACTGTCACCAGTCAAGATGTGGCTACGGTTATTCTAGAAAATGCTAAATTAGAAATCGATCGCCGTGGTATTACCGTCCCCGATATCGGTCAATTGGGAGTCTATAAAGTACAAGTCAAACTCCATCCCGAAGTTAGTGCCGATATCGAAATTAAAGTAATCGCACAATAACAATTATCGGGTCATAGTTATCAGTAATCAGTGAAAACTTATCAGAGCAATTAACTAGCTGATGGCTGATAGCTAATAGCCATTCACATCTCAAAAACTATGACTCATCCCACGGATATAAAAACCCTAGCACGCTGGATGGCGGCGGATTTTAGTAATCAAGAACAAGCTTTTGCTAATCCGCCTTTTTTTGCCCATATTCGCGTGTGTATGCGTCCTCTACCCGATGAATTACTGGAGGGAACCAGTTTGTTTTTAGAGCAGGCCTACGATTTTATGCTCAATACTCCCTATCGTTTGCGAGTATTTAAATTGTCGGTAGTCGATGACCATATTGAACTAGAAAACTTTAAAGTTAAAGAGGAAGCTAACTTTTTTGGTGCTTCTAGAGAACCCCACCGTCTCAAAAATCTCACCTTAGACCTATTAGAACCGATGCCGGGTTGTGATATGAATGTCACCTGGACTGGTAACAGTTTTAAAGGGGTGGTGAAACCGGGTAAACAATGTTTAGTCTTTCGCAAAGATAAAATGACTTATTTGGATAATAGTTTTGAAATTAGTGAACGGGGATTAATTAGCGTTGATCGTGGTTTAGATCCCGAAACCGATCAATTAGTCTGGGGTTCGATCGCCGGTCCCTTTGAGTTTGTGCGTTGCGCCAGTTTTGCCGAGGAAGTATGAGAAAAATTCTTGGTTTTTAGCTATGAAAATCGCCACATGGAATGTCAACTCGATTCGCAGCCGACAAGAACAGGTAATTAACTGGTTACAACTCAATCCCGTTGAGGTTTTATGCTTGCAAGAAACTAAGGTAATCGATCGAGATTTTCCCAGAGAAGCTTTTGAATCTTTGGGTTATCATCTCTATCTCTCTGGACAAAAAGCCTATAATGGTGTGGCGATTTTTAGCCAAAAACCCCTGGAGGATATCACTGTGGGATTTAGTCCCATTATCGGCGAAAATTTAACGGGAGAACTGGACGAACAGAAACGGCTAATTACTGGAGTAATCGGCGATATTCGGATTATTAATCTCTACGTTCCTAACGGTTCTTCTCTAGATAGTGACAAATATATTTATAAGCTTAAATGGTTAGAAACTCTCAGGAAATATCTAGATAAAATAATTAATTCTCAACCCCAAGAATTATGTATCTGTGGTGATTTTAATATTGCCTTAGAAGATAAAGATATTTATGATCCCAAGGGCAAAGAAAATCATATTATGTCTTCAGCTAAAGAAAGAGAAGCTTTAGAAAAGGTCTTAGAAATTGGCTTACAAGATGCCTTTAGAAAATTCACCTCGGATCCAGGACATTATAGTTGGTGGGATTATCGCAGCGGTGGTTTTGCTCGTAACCGAGGTTGGCGAATCGATCATCTTTATTTAACTCCTCAGCTATACGAAAAAGCCGTTAATTGTCTAATTGATCGAGAACCCAGAAAACAAGAAAAACCTAGCGATCATACCCCTGTTATTCTGGAAATATCAAGCAAAAATAGCTAAAGGATCAACCTAGACTTTGCACAGCCAGAATTTTGCTCTCTTAGCTTCCCTAAGTAGGGACTTTCACCTTGAGGATTTATTCGGTAACGAGAAAATGCTATGATTCGGGTTGAATTTACCAAGTTTATTAAATTATGCGTTCTCCCCAATTAATTGTTCTATTGCTCGGTTTATCCCTTCTCCCCGGCATCTCCCCCCCTTTGGTCAATGCTAATCCCTCGATAGTGCCAGTAAAACAATCGAGTAATCGCGATTGGGGACAAAAAATTAGCGAAGCGGAAATTAAAGCAATGATTCAAGACATTGAAACCGCTATTAAAGACAAAAATATCGCCCTAATCCTCAAACACTATGCCCCGTTTATTTCCTCGCAATTGACCATTAAAACCGATGCTAGTACCGAAATTTTTGAGTTAAATGGCATCACGGAACATAAAATATTTTTAGAGGAATCCTACAAAAATATTAAAAGTATAGAGGTTCTTTCTGAGAATTGGGACGTGGATATTCTTGCAAATAACGAGATGGCGATTATCACTCGCGAGCGGGTAGTCAATATTACCAACACCGAGGGTGATAACTATATAGTGGCATCGGCAGCGGTGGCTAAAGTCGCTCCCATCGACGGTAAATTGAGGATCTTTTCCATTCAAGAAACCGCCGAAGTGGGACGCAGACCAAAAAAATAATCAACCTCTCCGGTTGGGACTGGACCAACCCGACTCCCGCCGTCTTCGTCCCTCGATAAAACCGTCATCGTAGTCCCTAGAATTGCGCGGATTATCATAGCGGGCAAAGTTAAAACCGTCCTCTAGTCCGCGCTGAAATTCTTGCTCTGGTGGCACAAATCGATAACGTTGTCTATTATCCTGTACCGCCCGGTTGATTAACAAGGCCCCCGCTCCAATACCAACGGCCTCACCAAAGGTTAAAGACTTAGCATAATCGATGTTAATTGTCAAGAAAGTTGTTGTTAAAATTAAGGCTTTTCCCCAATGCTGACCCATAAAATCCTCCTTCAAAAAATCAAGTTGACAAAGAAACCATTACAGATACAGAGTTTCTCATAAAATCGACCACCGACTTGCCAAAACGAAAACTTTGTACCTCATCATTACGATAACTGCTATAAGTTAGATTTGGAAGAATGGGAGTGAAAGCGAATCCCCAAGAAGACGTCGTAGAGGAAACTCCAGAAATTCTTACCTTGCAGTAAACCTAAAGACTGTTCACACTCTTTTGCGTCTAAAAGCGGTTTAGTGGCATAGTATGCCGGTTGGTACTTGTACCAGGGAATCGACGGCCAAAGATGATGCACTAGATGATAATTCTGTCCTAAAATCAGCAGATTTAAGAGGGGACTGGGGTAAACGCGGGCATTTTTCCAACGATTGCGCTCTTGGAAAGGACGATGGGGGAGATAATCGAAAAATAAACCGAGGGCAATTCCCACCACTAAAGCGGGAACAAACCAAAAATTCATCACATAGCTGATAAAACCGTATTGACAGGCGACGATGACTATGGTAGCCACAAAAAGACGACTGAGGAACCATTCCAGCAGTTCGTATTTCCGCCAGAGTTGCCGCTTAAAAAAGAAAATCTCGTGATAAAAAAATCTGGCCGCAATCATCCACAAAGGGCCGCCAGTGGAGACAAAATGATCCGGATCATTTTCGGGATCGTTAACGTGAGCGTGGTGCTGTAAATGGACTCTAGTGAAGACCGGAAAGGCAAAACCGAGCATTAAAGCACTGCCATGACCTAAAATAGCATTAAATAGCCGATTACTATGGGCAGAATTATGAGAGGCATCGTGGATAACTGTCCCCGATAAATGTAAAGCGAGGACATTAGCACTAAAACAAATCCAGTCAGGCCAGGACCAGAGCCAATACCCACAGGTAGATAGGGTTATTAGGCTCAAGGCACTGAAAAACATGGTAACGTTTGGGTTGAAGCCCCCCGGTGCTTTTAAATACTCTTTGGGGACTGTCAGCAACATCTCGGCCGACTGCATTATGGGTGTTGCTCCTTATTGTGTTCGCTTTACTGGCGTAAATTATCATACTACGGCTTTTTCATAAAGTTTTGTAACATTATCTTAATTAATCTAAAGTTATGAAGAAAGTAAGGATTTGTTATATGGTCTTCCCCCCCAGTCCCCGAGGGAAAGCGAGGCTACAAGAGAAAATCACGGGCGCTTAACGCCAGTTTCGCACTTAAACGATTAAAAAATTCGGCTAGAGACTCGGCTTGAGAGGGAGCGATCGCCTGTTTCCCCCCTATCACCGATTCTACTCTATCCCGATCGCCGAAAATATCCACAAGACACTCCCTATCGATATCGAATTCATCCAGTAACGATTCTAACGTAGCGGTAGGATTTGTTCGGGCGATCGGATAATGTTTCCGCTCGTATTCTTCCACTAATAACACCAATAAATCGAATAATAGTCCTTCGTCATTGCTTAACTCCCGTGACATCATCCCTTCAATTATGCTTAAAAATCGCTCGTATTCTTGGGAGTTATTAATCGGTTTCGGTTGATACTGCAAGAGTAAATCACCATAGGTTAATGGATTAGAAGTAGGGATCATTTTTCCAGTTCTCCTTATTGTATTCAGCGTGACTTAGAATATATTTAACGAAAATGGTTTGACGAGAATAATTGATGTCAGCGATTAAACGGTATTTGTTTCCCTTGATATTAAAAACTGTAAAATTTCCCACCGCCTCCGCTTTCGGGTAGCGACCTTGAACCTCTACTAAATTTTTCCAGCTAGCCTTACTAGCGAAGTTATACCAATCCCTAAGAGCTTCTTCTGCGTCCGAGTGGCGTTCCCAAAACTCTCCTAATTTGACTTTACTGATCACGCCCATCGATCGCTAGTTTTATTGTTCTCTTTAACTTAGATAAACATCGATCGCTCTGATAATTATAGTGTATGCCAATTTTACCGATCGCCCCTCGCACCCCAGAAAAGCGCACCACTTCGCCGCTCTCTTGGGAGATCGCCCTAAATCCCGAATCGAGTAATCAATAGCTAGATAAAGCATAAGAAATATAAATAGCAACAACCTTGACAAAATCGGGGGGGGGGTAGAATACGTGGGAATTTAGCTAAACAATGTATTCTATGCCCCTCAAAAGTTCCCTTTGTTATTCCGTCGCCCTCGCCACGGTAGCCACCGCCACCCTTGCACCGGTTGCCAGCGCCGCAACTTTTAACTTTTCCTACACCTCCAGCGCAGGAACGATCACTGCGACGGTTGACGGAACCCTGCAACCAGATAACAACACGGTATTCGTCAGTTCTATCAGTAATACCACCTTTAACGGCTCTCCCGCCCCCGCTCTTCCGTTGATAGGTTCTTATCTCAATAGCATTCTTGCTGGTGGTGGTGTTGTAACGGGTCAGGCGGTGCTATCCTTAGACGGATCGGGACTGGATTTTATCGCTTGTGCCACCACGGCTTGTCCTAGCTCATTCGGCTTTTTACCCGCTGGCTTTCTATTTCCGGTTGACCTTTTCGTTCCCGCCGGTGGCTACGGTTCTGTTGGCGAACCCTTCGTTATCACCAATTATTCCCTGACCCCGGCTGGCACTCCCACCGTTCCCGAACCAGCGACGGTTCTCGGTTTACTCTCCGTTGCCGGGGTGGGTCTTTTGTGCAAAGGCCGGAAACTGGAAGGGTAATTTTGACCGATTGATCCCCCCTGCCCTCCTTGATAAGGGGCGTGCCGATAGCCCGGGGGATCACCCTTGATAAGGGTAGGGTCGTTTCATGCTCTCAAATGTCATTCTCTCAAATCTTTATCTGATACTAAATCCGTTGAGTAACGCACAGAAAACGGGTTTCTCGGAGAAACCCGTTTTCTAGTCATGCAAAAGGCAAAGGGGAATAAATAATCAGTTTTTAATAACCAGATTTAGTATGACAACGTTTTTAGTCGATTTCTCGGCAATATATATCTGAAAATTTCTAAAAACGTCGTGCTTTGCTTGCCTCATAAGCGATTAAAGGTAGCAAAAAAAAGAATTAGATTCGGAGAATGAATCAGCCCTACCGACATCGGGGGGGCAAGAGGGGGGAGAGAGGAGTAGGATGTCTGCCATGAATAAAGAAAAATGGTATTAGATGCGCCAACAGCTTACTATGGACTAAGAATACTAAGCTTTTGACTAGAATGGATGACTATCGGTGGCCAAATAAATAAAGCAGACCTAACCGACAGTATCGACGGATTAACCATGGCAGAATGGATTATTTACAAAGAATTTCGCTTTGAAGCAGCCCATCATTTACCCCATTACGAAGGTAAATGTCGCCGTCTCCACGGTCATAGTTGGCTAGGACGCGTCTATGTGAAAAGTAATCATTTACAGCCCCAAGGCTCACAACAGGGAATGGTGATGGATTTTGGTGAAATTAAACAATATTTACAGCCATTACTCGATAATTTTCTCGACCATCATTATCTCAATGAAACCACTGGTTTAGAAAATCCCACCAGTGAAGAATTATCGCGCTGGATCTATGAAAAATTGGCAAAAGCTGGTTTACCCAACCTTCATGCCGTCGAAATCTGCGAAACCTGTACCTCTGGATGTACCTATTATCCCTAATCGGCAAGCTATCATTAGCTAGGATGGATTGCAAACCTATCCCACGAAAATTATAAGATTCCCAGTCACAATCCTCTAAGATGAAGGAGGTAGGAGAAACCTAATATGCTATCTACTGCCAAGAAACTTTATGACACAGACTTTAATCTGTGGGTAGAAGAAACTGCTAAATTACTTAAAGAAGGTAAGTGGGAGTACCTCGATTTAGAAAATCTGATTGAGGAAATTGAGGCAATGGGGAGGAGTGATAAAAAGGCTTTGAAAAGTAATTTATAAAAGCTATTGCTTCACCTCCTTAAATGGCAGTATCAACCCTCTAAACGTTCTCATAGTTGGCAGTATTCTATCACCGAACACTGTTTGAGATTGTTAGAAGTTTTTGAAGATAGCCCCAGTCTCAAGGTATATTTTGAGGAAGTTTTTGATCAGTGTTATCAAAATGCTTGCCTACTTGCCGCTAGAGAAACAGGGTTAGATAAAAAAACTTTTCCTCAAATCTGTCCTTTTGCCAAAACTGATATCCTCAATCCTGAATATCTACTGGATTAATAAGTAGTCGTGCAAAATTAATTTCCTAGTCGAGACGGGAGACGGGAGACGGGAGACGGGAGACAGCTATTAGGGATCGGATTTGATTTTTCAGTTCACTGTTTCCTCACACCAGAAGTCTGACGGAGTAGTGGCTTAGATGTGTAATTAATTTTGCTTAGGTACTTATAACCTGATTATCCTAGCATTGTTCCCAGTATTATTACTACTAATACTATCCATAAAAGGTGTCC
>NZ_CAIP01000202.1 GCF_000297435.1 Microcystis sp. T1-4
CTGGGAAAATAATAGTAACTCTGTATTTTGCAATGTTGGCAAAACCAGTTGTTTTCGTCAAGACTGCCAATATTAATACAGTAATTTTTCCCAGAGGGAAGTCAGTGTGTTAATTTAGTTTTGGGAAAGTTTTAGATTTATTGGGGGTTTCCCTGATTTGTACCCAGTAACGGGGGAGCGGAAATTCTTGTAATCCCTCCTACAGCACAGGTTATGGACTTTTGTCAACCTAGAAAGAGGCGGTTGGCAGAAGGCAGGAGGGAAAAGTACCACTGACTGGAAAGAGGGTGTAGGGTGTCGGCTTCGGCCGTGATCTCAGGCTTCGACGGTGAGACCAGCCGAACTGCCGAACGGGTGTAGGATGTAGGGAAGGAAGCCTCTTTCATCTGTGGGGGTGAAAATTTTTTCATCGGGACTGACTAGATTATACTCTGTCTGATTGATTCTATCCAAGATTTGAAGGCAATTCGGACATTCAATTGTTTCATTTAAAAGAGCGAGCTTGAGGAAAATTGTCTGAGCAATTTTTTGGTAATTGACCCCTGTACATTGGGTAAATCGAGGAGTTGATCAAAATCTATCCAGATAACCCACCTCCTCTTATGTACTGCTATTGTACCATTCTGACACAGAACCTAGAAGAGCCGATGATGATTGCCTGACCTAAGATCACATTTTATCCTTTTTTCGACTTCCCTCTAAAAATCGAGAAAAAGGCAAAGCCCCTGATTCTACCATAAAAAAATTATGCAAGAGGTCTATTCTTCCCACTCCCCCACTTCCCACTTCATAATTCATAATTCCCTCTCCCAACCCCTTTTTCCTTTTTACTTGATATAATGCCCTATTTTGACCCCGTAACCTCGGTTTATATTCATATTCCTTTTTGTCGTCGGCGCTGTTTTTACTGTGATTTCCCGATTTTTGTCGTCGGTAATCACACCAATCCGGCGACTTTTCCCCCTGTGGTGGAGTATGTGGAAATATTACAAGAAGAAATTAGCCTTAGTCAGGGGACGGGGAAACCCCTAGAAACAATTTTTTTTGGGGGGGGGACTCCTTCCCTGTTACCGGTGGAATTATTAGGATCAATTCTGGATACTTTAGCCAAAAAGTTTGATTTTGCGGCCGATATAGAGATTTCTATGGAGATTGATCCGGCTACCTTTAGTTTAGAACAATTACAGGGTTATCTTAGCGCCGGAGTTAATCGGGTTAGTTTAGGAGTACAGGCTTTTCAAGAACCATTATTACAGGTTTCTGGTCGATCGCATAATGTTAAGGATATCTATCAGGCAGTGGAATTAATTCAGGGATTGGGAATAGTTAACTATAGTTTGGATTTGATTTCGGGATTGCCACAACAAACCCTGACAGATTGGGAAAATTCCCTAGAAAAAGCGATCGAACTGCAACCGGCCCATCTTTCCTGTTACGATTTGGTCTTAGAAGCGGTTACTCCTTTCGGTAAACAGTATCAACCGGGGAAAAAACCCTTACCCGATGATGAAACCACGGCGAAAATGTATGTTTTAGCCAGTGAAAAACTAGCTTTAGCCGGTTATCAACATTACGAGATTTCTAACTATGCCAAACCGGGTTATCAATGCCGACATAATCGAGTTTACTGGGAAAATCGTCCCTATTACGGTTTTGGTATGGGGGCTGCTAGTTATCTTCATCAACAACGTTTTACCCGTCCGCGCAAAAGTCGCGACTATTTCGCTTGGGTAAAAGAAGGCTGTCAGATTGACGTGGAGAAAAATAGCTTGATTGATGATCTTCTCGAAACCTTAATGCTAGGGTTAAGGTTAGGGTCAGGGGTGAGTTTACCCGCCATTGAAGCTAATTTTGGTTCGGAAATCAAAAAAGCAATTTTAGAGGTCTTAGAGCCGCATAAACAGCGTAATTTAGTAATAATTGAGGGGGATAGCAGGGTCAGATTAAGCGACCCCGAAGGTTTTTTGTTTTCTAATCTAGTTTTAACCGATTTATTCGATCGCTGGCAATAGTCAGAAACTATATTTTACTGACGATAATGGATAGCTAACCAAATACAAGGGGGATTATTGCTAGTAAATTCGACGCGATGTTTTTGGTGAGGAGGAATTAGGAGATAATCCCCTGCTTGCAGATTAACTCGGCTGCCATCTTCATAACTAATCTCAGCGTATCCCTGTAATAAAATCACCCATTCAAAGTCAGATTGATCGTACCATTGACCCCGGGGAGTGGTTTGACCGGTGGAAATAATTCTTTCCAGACGAATAGCCTGACTTTGGGCCAGAATTTCCAGAATTTCTCGGTCAGGAATTAGTTCGGGTAAATCAAAAATTGAAGCTGCTGTCATTAGTTATTATCTCTTTCTGGATGAAAATCTTTAATCACCGTCGGTATTGCTGTTAAAATTTTCTCAACGATATGAGCAGGTGTATCTAGGTCAGAAACAACAATCCGAAGATCCGCTTCTGCATACAGTCCTCGTCTTTGTTCTAATAATAATTCTAGTTTACTTTCTAAATCAGTGGACTCCAACAAGGGACGAGAGGTATCTTGTTTTAAACGTTTAACCAAGACTTCTAGGGGAACATCTAACCAAATCATTAAACCGTGACGAAGATAACTCCAATTCATCGGTTTTAAAACCATCCCTCCCCCGGTGGCAATCACAGTTTTAGTCAGAGAGGATAATTCGGCCAAAACTTGGGTTTCTAACTCCCGAAAAGTCGCTTCTCCCTCGTCGGCAAAAATTTGCCTGATTTTCTTTCCCGCGACCCTTTCTATTAATATATCTGTATCAAAAAAACGATATTGTAACCGTCGGGAAAGCAACTCTCCCAGGGTGGATTTGCCGGCCCCCATCATTCCTAGCAAAAAAACACTTAATCCCCGTAAGGAGTTAAAATCCGTTGAATTGTCCATAGTTAAAATTTAGCTGAATGTAGTCCTCGCTACTCAGGGACGATGTTTTGATAAGCATTTAGGAGTAAAAACCGCGAGATGAAATCAGAAAATCTTCTCAGAACTCCCATTGACACCGACATCGTGTCAGAATCTGGATAACCATGATACCATCTTGGTAATTCATCGACAAAATCAGCTTGATTAATCTAATCAAGTGGTGTGGGGAGTGTGAACACAGGAGTCTAAAATTCATGTCCAATCAACCAGCAAACTTTCCGGGTAATAGAAATCAACTCAAACCGATTAAAGTCGGGGTTATCGGGGTCGGTAACATGGGACAACACCATAGTCGCATCCTGAGTTTGTTAAAAGACGTGGAATTCGTCGGGGTGGCCGATGTCAACGTCGAAAAGGGTCTGGAAACTGCCAGTAAATACCGAGTCCGTTTTTTTGAAAATTATTTAGACCTCTTACCTAGGGTAGATGCGGTTTGTATCGCTGTCCCCACCCGGTTACACCATCGAGTCGGGATGGACTGTCTGCAAGGGGGAGTACATACCTTGATCGAGAAACCGATCGCCGCTAGTATTAGTGAAGCGGAATCTTTAGTCAATGCGGCAGCCGATCACGATTGTATTCTGCAAGTGGGTCATATCGAGCGTTTTAATCCCGCTTTCCAAGAGTTATCGAAGGTCTTGAAAACCGAGGAGATTTTAGCGATTGAATCCCATCGCATGAGTCCCTATTCCCAACGCGCTAATGATGTGTCGGTGGTGTTAGATTTAATGATCCACGATATAGATTTAATTTTAGAATTAGTCGCCGCTCCCGTGGTGAAATTAACCGCTAGTGGTAGTCGCGCTGCCACTGATTCCGGTTATCTCGATTATGTCACTGCAACCCTTGGTTTTAGTAATGGAGTGGTGGCTAATTTAACCGCTAGTAAGGTGACTCATCGCAAGATTCGCCGTTTAGCAGCCCACTGTAAAAATTCTCTCACGGAAGCGGATTTTCTCAATAATGAAATCCTCATTCACCGGCAAACCACCGCTAACTATAGCACCGATTACGGTCAAGTTCTCTACCGTCAAGATGGTTTAATTGAAAAGGTTTATACTAGCAATATTGAACCCCTACACGCGGAATTAGAACATTTTGTTCATTGTGTGCGCGGTGGGGACCAACCTTCTGTCGGTGGGGAACAAGCTTTAAAAGCTTTGCGATTAGCTAGTTTAATCGAACAAATTGCCCTTGATGGTCGCGTTTGGCAACAATCGGACTGGAATTATCAATATCTTAATTCTCCCGTGATTACTGCTTCTTAATTGTTTTCACCCCGATTCTTTAAGTGAGAGAATTGGGGTGAGCAGTCAAAATTAGTTATCTGAAGAACTTTTTAAACATTTTTCTGAGGGTTTTTTCCCACACCATTGACTTTCACAGGGAACTCCATCATCATCTCCATCCATTTTGACATTGGGGCAATTTCCTGATAGGGGGACAAGCG
>NZ_CAIP01000201.1 GCF_000297435.1 Microcystis sp. T1-4
GTTTATCAATTAACTCCTGGTACTGATATTGGATATGATAATCTTCCTCGTTTTATGGCAGATGTAAATGGAGACGGAAAGGCTGATTTTGGTCGCTTTGTTGGTGGTGGTGATGGTACTCCTATTTACTTATCTTTTGTTTTAGCAGGTGAAAATGGCTTTAGTTCTAATCAATCTGCTTTCAACACCATAAAAGCAGGTTTTGATAAAGGATATGATAACCGTGATCGCTTTATGGCAGATGTAAATGGAGATGGAAGGGCTGATTTTGGTCGTTTTGTTGGGGGTGGAAATGGAACACCTATTTATCTGTCCTTTGATTTAGCGCAATCTCCTAAAGATAAATTAGAACTTATACAACCTATTGAAGAACAAGCTATCTCTAATCTCCAAACCCTCCGCCTAGAAACCGCATATCTAACCCTACAGTCACAACAGAATCCAGACAAGGTACAGAGTTATTTAACAGAATATCAATTCAATCAGCTAACTCAAAACAATACTAATCAAACTCCCACTGTTCAGAAATTAGCTGATAACAACCTGATTGGTGACTTCAATAACGATCAAATTAATGACACTTATCATCACTGGAATGTATCGGGAATAAATGAACTGTATCTAGGCAATAGTAACGGTACTTTTACCAAATACGTTAACCCTATTTCAACCACTGCTATTAATGAATCTCCTACCAATGTATTCACTGGGGATTTTAACGGAGATGGGAAAACAGATATTTATTTCTATTGGAAAGCATCAGGCAGAAATCGCCTTTATTTCAGCAACGGAAACGGCACTTTTACTCAATATTTAGACCCGATTGGTGCATTAGCAATCAATGGCTCACCTGATAATACTTTCATAGCAGACTTTAACGGAGACGGAAAACAAGATGCTTATTTCCATTGGAAATCTTCAGGTACAAACCGACTCTATATCAGTAATGGAAACGGCACATTTACCCAATATTTAGACCCCATCACCGCAACGGTTATTAATGGCTCACCTGATAATGCTTTTATCGCAGACTTTAACGGAGACGGAAAACAAGATGCTTATTTCCATTGGAAATCTTCAGGTACAAACCGACTTTATATCAGTAATGGAAACGGCACATTTACCCAATATTTAGATCCCATTACAACTACACTAATCAACGGTTCACCTGATCAAGTACAAGTTAACGACTTTAATAATGATGGTAAAATCGACATCCGTTTTCAATGGACATCATCTAATACTATTCGCACCTTTTTAAACACAGGGAATAGTACCTTTAGTCAAGCTCTTTCTGCCCAAGAACTTCTTAACAAATACTTCCCCGAACTCAACAACCCCACCACCCTCGCTACTCTTCAACAACAAATCAGCGACCAACAAACCCAATCCCAACAACAAATCGAACAACTTAAAAACAGCATCAGCCAAAAACAAGCCCAAGCCGCCGCTTCCATCTCCCAAGCCGACTGGTATCAAGAAAAATCCGCTTTTTATTGGGAAAGAAGCCGTAAACAAGGATCCACTTGGATTGAATGGCGTAGCTATCAAGAAAAGAAATGGTACGGAAGAAAACAAACCAAACAACAAGCTATCACCCATGTTGACCACGATTGGATTATCTGGGACACCTACACCAAACAAGCGACCGCCCTCAGACAATACGCCGACCAACTCCTCAAAGGAGTTCAAACCGACACCTTAAATAAAGATACCACTACCACCATTCTCAACCAATGGGATAAAGCCAACGCCGTCGCCAATGAAGCCGCCCTCAGCCAAAGCGAATTTATCCACCTCCTGCAACAACTGGAAGCAGAAAGAAAACTCAGCGAAGACAAAATCGCCCAAATAAGTGACTGGGAAAAACTCCTCCCCATCCTGCAAACCCAACTCGAAATAGCCACCCAAGATGCAGCCACCGCCACCACCAACGTCCAAAAAGAAACCGGCGAATACCAAACCAGTAAAGACAACTACCTAACCGCCCTCAACAGCGTCCTAGAAAAACGCGCCGAACTGCAAACCAAAACCCAACTTCTGCAACAAGACATCACCACCGCCAAAAATTGGGTGACACAACAAACCATCTACCTCACCGATGAACTCACCCAAACCCAAACCCTCATCACTCAACTGCAAACCGAGCGGGATTTGATCCCCCCAA
>NZ_CAIP01000200.1 GCF_000297435.1 Microcystis sp. T1-4
TATATAGTATAAAAAAATTATAAAAAAGCCAAAATCAGCGAAAAATAGGCTTTTATCTGCCAATAAATCTGGCAAAGACAAGCAAGCCGCCAAGAGAGAAGTTAAAGCGAAAATCCGTTCTTAGCAAGGGTTTTCGCTTTAAATCTCCCGATAATTGCTGAGGCTGATGGGTGAAGGGAGGGAATGATTAACTTTCGTTAACGTGAAGATGAGAAATAATCATAATGTTTTATATTGTCAAAGGTGTCATAGTTTCCTATGCTTTTTTTAGGTTGATAATTTTGCCTGACTCGTCAAATTTTTACCAACCAGCCCTAGAAAATAAAATTAGTGGATGAAAACGGTCACGATCGAGATAAAATTCAGGATGGTCTTACCCACCTTGCCACGATCCCGACTGCCACCAAAGCTAGAGCAGGAAAAGTAACAAGGAAAGAATTTGACTGAAACAAAATTGATAACGCTAACGAGATTAATAGTTTAGTTTGGCTTGACAAGCGAGGAACAAAAAAATGCCAATTGCAGTAGGAATGATTGAAACCCTAGGATTTCCCGCCGTTGTGGAAGCGGCCGATGCCATGGTCAAGGCCGCCAGGGTGACTCTAGTGGGTTACGAAAAGATCGGTAGTGGTCGCGTCACTGTCATCGTCCGGGGAGACGTTTCAGAAGTGCAAGCTTCTGTGGCTGCCGGAGTGGAAAACGCCAACCGGGTTAACGGAGGACAAGTGCTATCTACCCATATCATCGCTCGTCCCCACGAAAACCTCGAATACGTGCTGCCCATTCGCTACACCGAAGAAGTAGAGCAATTCCGCAGCTATTAAACACCGTTGATCGGGGTCAGCATCTATAGAGTCGAAGAAAGCCAACCATTAGGAGACAAAAATATTATGTCAATTGCAGTGGGCATGGTGGAAACCTTGGGTTTCCCAGCCGTTGTCGAGGCGGCTGATGCCATGGTAAAAGCCGCCCGCGTAACCCTAGTAGGTTACGAAAAAATTGGTAGTGGTCGCGTCACCGTCATCGTCCGAGGAGACGTTTCGGAGGTACAGGCCTCCGTATCGGCGGGGACAGAAGCGGCATCTAATCGTGTTAAAGGTGGTCAAGTCCTCTCGACCCACATCATCGCCCGTCCCCACGAAAACCTCGAATACGTTCTTCCCATTCGTTATACAGAAGCCGTGGAACAGTTTCGTGAAAGTGTTAACCCACAACCTTTAAGACGAATCTAGAGCGCAACTAACTTTTAGTGTAAACAAATTCCATGCAAATTGCCAAAGTTTGCGGAACCGTCGTTAGCACCCTGAAACCGCGCAGTATGACGGGAGTGAAACTTCTGCTTTTGCAATTCATCGACGCACAGGGGCAACTTTTGCCTAAATACGAAGTAGCGGGTGATATTGTCGGAGCGGGGCTTAATGAATGGGTGCTAGTGTCCCGGGGAGGAGCGGCTCGTATCGAAGACGGGCAGAACAATCGCCCCCTTGACGCGATGGTGGTGGGGATTATTGACACTATAACCGTAGAAAATCGCACCCTCTACAGCAAGAGAGACGAATTTCGTCAATCCGGTTAGAAATCGATAGGACCCAAACACAGTTAATTAACAACCAGCCAGCCAAATTCAGTATGGAGGAAGACTAACTATGGTCGTCCGCACAACGGCGGCTAGTCCGAAAAAGCGGACCAAATCCCCAGAGGAAACGCGCATAGACGAGAGTGCCAAAGTCCACACCTTCTCTAACCTCAGTGGTGCTATCGAGATCGGGGCGCGAGTGGTGATTGCTCCGGGGACTTCCATCCGCGCCGATGAAGGAACCCCATTTCACATTGGCGACGACAGCAAAATTCAGGACGGAGCAATCATCCACGGTTTAGAAAAAAGCCGTGTGGTGGGAGATGACGGCCGAGAATATTCGGTGTGGATCGGCCGGGGCAGCTGCATCACCCACATGGCACTCATTCACGGGCCAGCCTATGTGGGCGATCGCTGTTTTATCGGTTTTCGCTCCACCGTCTTTAATGCCCGCATCGGTGCCGATTGCATCGTCATGATGCACGCCCTCGTTCAAGACGTGGAAATCCCCGCCGGTAAATTCGTGCCATCCGGTTCCGTGATCACCAGTCAACAACAGGCCGACCGCTTACCCGATGTCACAGAAATCGATCGAGCCTTCACTCGTCACATTGTCGATATCGACCTCGCCCCCAGCGTCGCGGTCAAAGCCCACAGCCCAGCGACTCCTGCACCAGCAGCCGCTATAAACATCGCTAATGAGACGCTATATAGAAATTCGGTGACACCTATGAGTTTAAATACAAACATTCGAGCGCAGGTTCGCTCCCTCCTCTCCCAAGGCTACAAGATCGGCATCGAATACGCTGACAAACGCCGCTTTAAAACCAGTTCTTGGTTAAGTGCCGGCTTTATCGACGGCAGCCGCGAAGAACAGGTATCCCAATCCCTAGAAGCCTCCCTGAGAGACCTACAAGGCGAATACGTCCGCCTGATCGGAGTCGATCCCGCCGCTAAACGGCGCATACTGGAAATGATTATCCAACGCCCCGAAGACACCCCGGGAGAACCGGCCCGCACCACCACCGCCGTCCACGGCGGTCATGGCAACGGTAACGGCCATTCCGACCTGTCCGTACAAGTGCGTTCCCTGCTCGCCCAAGGACTGAAAATCGCCACCGAACACGCGGATAAACGCCGGTTTAAAACCAGTTCTTGGTTAACTGGACCTGCGATCGAAACCAAGAGCGAAGCGGGCATCATTCGCGATATTGAAGCGATCGTGACTGAAAATAGCGATGAGTACGTTCGCCTGATCGGGATCGACCCGCAAGCGAAAAAACGCGTCGTCGAAATGATTATTCACCGCCCCGGCGGCACCCCCGCTAGTAACGGCAGCGGCAAAGCCAGCAGCTACAGCGCCCCCGCTAGTAACGGAGCCAGTTATAGCAGCAGTGGTAGCTTAAGTGGGGAAACGATCGCTCAAATTCGTTCCCTGCTCGCCCAAGGCTACAAAATCGGCACCGAACACGCGGATAAACGCCGGTTTAAAACCAGTTCTTGGCAGAGTTGCGCCCCGATCGAAAGCAATCGCGAATCTGATGTAATTACTGCTTTGGAAGATTGTTTACGCGAGCATAGCGGCGAATACGTCCGCTTACTCGGTATCGATGCTAAAGCCAAAAAACGGGTTTTAGAAACGGTGATCCAGCGTCCCGATGGTTCGGTGGCCAGTAATGGCAACGGTAAAACCGCCACCGTTGCTGAACCGAGTTTCAAAAGCTATGCTTCTGGTTCTTCTGGCGGCGGTACTGCCACTTTAACCAGTACCTTAACTGCGGAAACGATCACTCAAATTCGCTCTTTATTGAACCAAGGTCACAAAATCGGGGCCGAACACGCGGATAAACGTCGTTTTAAAACCAGTTCTTGGCAAAGCTGCACCCCGATCGAGAGCAGTCGCGAATCCGATGTGGTGGCCGCTTTAGAAACCTGTCTGCGCGACCATCAAGGGGAATACGTTCGTCTGATCGGGATTGACTCCCAAGCGAAACGCCGTGTTCTCGAATCGATTATTCAACGCCCTTAATTTCAGGACTCGGCGATCGGTGAAGGGAGATAGGTGTTAGGTGTTGGCAGACCGGGAAAAATACCGGAAACTCTAACCCCTACCCCCTAACCCCCGCTCACTGATCACTGATCACTGAGTAACTGTCAATTATGTCCTTACCCCCCGTTCAACCTATTAGCCGCTCGGAATTCTATGTCAATGGTGATGTAACCATTGATGAGAGTGCGATCGTGGCTCCGGGGGTGATTCTCCGAGCAGCCCCCAATAGCCAAATAATTATCGGTGCGGGTGCTTGCCTGGGTATGGGAACAATTTTAACCGCCTATCAGGGTGTGATTGCTATCGGTGCGGGAGCAATTTTAGGTACAGGTGTTCTCGTCGTCGGTCGGGGTGAAATCGGTGAAAATGCCTGTATCGGGTCAACCACAACGATTTTTAATGCTTCTGTGGCTGCGATGTCGCTCGTACCGTCTGGCTCCCTGATCGGAGATACTTCCCGTCAAATTACCATCGAGGTGTCAGCGACCCCATCGGAACCGGAAAGACCCCCTTTACCGGAACCGGAACCCGTAGTCAGTCAAGTGTCCCCAGTCCCGTCCATGGAGGAAGTGGTCGCCGAAACCGTGGCCAGTCCTTGGGATAGCGAGGAAATGGTCGCCGAGGCCAGTCCTCCGGAAACCAGAGAACAAGCATCTACTACTAACCGACCGAATCAAGCATCGGTGGTCGGAAAGGTCTATATCAATCAGTTATTGGTCACGCTATTTCCAGAACGTCATCGTTTTAATGGCAACAATAACCATAATTCTTGAAGGGGAAAATAATCGTTCACAAGCCAAAAATCTCAACAATAATTACTGAGTAATTAGACCTAATTTATCTAGAGTTCACGGCTGTCTAACTGTCCTCTAGGTACTGGGTATAATTGCTTAGAAATCCCATTAATATTTAGCGATTGCCGACATTTTTTGAGGTTGTAATTATTGATAATTTTCCTCAATTAAGGAGTAGTTTTAATCGCTCAAAGCCTGATGAGCAGAAGTTTCTGTGTGTCAATCAGGTAAATTTTTGTTGATTTTTTTGTGTTTTTGTAGAGATTGTCAAAGTTAGATGACGACAGATTAAAGAAACTAATCGCCTCGAGAAAAAAAAACAATCAAAATTTTAGGGATAGAGAAAAAAAATGATCAGAATAGGATAAAGTTCGTGTTAAGATGATCAGTTGAAAAAAACATTAGTGAAAATTGCTCCCTAACTTCGCTCCTAGCAGCAGGGGACAGGAGCTTAAGAAAAATCTATGTCGGTTGACGGCGAGATTTTACAGGTGCGACTAATCATGCAGTTTATGGAGGAATAATCCCAATGGTGCAAGCCAAATCCAAAGGTTTCCAGGCCGGCGTAAAAGACTACCGCCTGACCTACTACACCCCCGACTACACCCCCAAAGATACCGATCTACTAGCTTGCTTCCGGGTAACACCCCAACCAGGAGTTCCTCCTGAAGAAGCAGGTGCGGCAGTAGCGGCGGAATCTTCCACAGGTACCTGGACCACCGTTTGGACCGATAACTTAACCGACCTCGATCGCTATAAAGGCCGTTGTTATGATATCGAACCCGTACCCAACGAAGATAACCAGTTCTTCTGTTTCGTTGCCTATCCTTTAGATCTATTTGAAGAAGGTTCCGTCACCAACATCCTCACCTCGATCGTTGGTAACGTTTTCGGTTTCAAAGCTCTACGCGGTCTCCGGTTAGAAGATATCCGTTTCCCCGTCGCTTTAATCAAAACCTTCCAAGGTCCTCCCCACGGTATCACCGTTGAACGGGACAAATTAAACAAATACGGTCGCCCCTTACTCGGTTGCACCATCAAACCCAAACTCGGCCTTTCCGCTAAAAACTACGGTCGTGCCGTTTATGAATGTCTCCGCGGTGGTTTAGACTTCACCAAAGACGACGAAAATATTAACTCTCAACCCTTCATGCGTTGGCGCGATCGTTTCCTCTTTGTCCAAGAGGCGATCGTTAAATCCCAAGCAGAAACCAACGAAGTTAAAGGACATTACCTCAACGTAACCGCTCCTACCTGCGAGCAGATGATGCAACGGGCTGAATTCGCTGCCGAAATCAAAACCCCCATCATCATGCACGACTACCTCACCGGTGGTTTCACCGCTAACACCACCCTGGCGAAATTCTGCCGCGACAAAGGGTTACTGCTCCACATTCACCGGGCAATGCACGCGGTTATCGACCGTCAGAAAAATCATGGTATCCACTTCCGCGTTTTAGCTAAGTGCTTACGTCTCTCTGGTGGTGATCACCTGCACTCGGGAACCGTTGTCGGTAAACTCGAAGGTGAACGCGGCATCACGATGGGTTTTGTTGACCTGATGCGTGAAGACTATGTAGAAGAAGATCGCGCTCGTGGTATTTTCTTCACCCAAGACTACGCCTCCTTACCCGGGGTAATGCCGGTTGCTTCCGGTGGTATCCACGTTTGGCATATGCCCGCGCTGGTGGAAATCTTCGGTGACGATTCCTGCTTACAGTTCGGTGGTGGAACCCTCGGCCACCCCTGGGGTAACGCACCGGGTGCAACCGCTAACCGTGTGGCTCTGGAAGCTTGTATCCAAGCTCGTAACGAAGGTCGCTCCTTGGCCCGCGAAGGTAACGACGTTATCCGGGAAGCTTGCCGTTGGAGTCCTGAACTGGCTGCCGCTTGCGAACTCTGGAAAGAAATCAAATTCGAGTTCGAGGCTATGGATACCCTCTAATACAGCCCTTCAGAAGGTTGTTAGCAGTTATCGGTGCAAAATAATGCCGGGGACTTGCCCAAAATCGGGAAGCAGTCGCTAGAATTTCAACACTGATAACTGTCTAGCCAATAACTGAAAACTGTATAAAATGTATCCGAAAAAAGTTGTTCAAGATACCGCGAAAGTCTTACAAAGTTACCTAACTTACCAAGCGGTTCGCACGATTATCGATCAATTGTCAGAAACTAATCCGACTTTGGCTATTTGGTTGAGTCACTATACTTCTAGCCATTCCATTCAGGATGGCGAGGCCTATATTGCCGGGTTAATGACTGAGAATAAAGAGTTAGTTTTGCGGATCATGACGGTAAGAGAACATCTAGCCGAACAGGTTTTAGAGTTCTTGCCAGAGATGGTAAAAACGGGAATTATTAATGACAATACCGAACATCGTCGGCAACTTTTGGAACGTCTCACCCGTACTGCTATAAGTCAACCAGAGACATCGGAATTAAATCTCGATGTTGATGATCTACCCAACCCATAAGGAATCAAGAAACCCATGAAAACTTTACCTAAAGAGAAGCGTTACGAAACTCTCTCCTACTTGCCCCCCCTCACCGATCAACAAATTGCTAAACAAATTCAATACATGATCGATCAGGGTTATATTCCTGCTGTGGAATTTGAAAAAGATCCCAAACCCGCGGATTATCATTGGACGATGTGGAAACTGCCTTTATTCTCTGTTTCTGGCCCCCAAGAAGTTCTTAATGAAGTTCGCGAGTGCCGCACCGAGTATTCTGATTGCTACATCCGCGTTATCGCTTTTGACAACATCAAACAATGTCAAACCATGAGCTTTATTGTTCATAAACCCAATGCTGGCCGCTACTAATTTGGTTGTCATCTAATTATTAACTGTTGAGGGGGGTTCTTAAACCTCCCTTTTTTGGTTTTGTTGCTAAAATAAATCTTCCTGATTCTTGTCTTTTTTTGCCTATTTCTTCATTCTTAAGTTCAATTTTTCCCGTAAATTTATATTTTTTTGTTGGCTTGTGAAGCTATTTCAATAACTTAAACCTCCTTAATTAAGGCTAATTTAAGCAACTTATTTATCTGATTTAATTTATCTGGAACGACCGCTAGATTTTACAATTCTTCTTTTTCTAATTTCCTGAGTAACTTTTCAGCTTTTGCTTCTTCTTTTTTAATTTTTTCTTCTAGTTTTTTCCAATCACTTTTCTTTCTTGATTCACTTTCTACAATTAACCATCTTTGTTTTATAGCGGTTCTCGCATCTGTGCGGCACACTTAAACCTTTGCCGATTAAGCTGTTCAGGATCGGAAATGTACCTCTTCTGAATCAGAAACGCTATATA
>NZ_CAIP01000199.1 GCF_000297435.1 Microcystis sp. T1-4
CCAAAATTCTTAAAAACCTGACCATTAGCAACAATTCAGGCAACAAACCAGGCAAACACGGTTGCATTTTTTTCTCTGATATATAATGATCGGGGAGGGACTGTCAAACTCTTCAAGTTCAAACACATCATTCAAAGAAAAAACTATGCCCACTGTTACTATAGACTTCTCTGCCCTAGCTGGTGTTAATTTCACTCCTGCTGTTACTGGTGTATCAGCAACAGTTGCCCAGTTCTTGAACACCTTTACTGATACCCCTATTTCTATATCGACAACAGACGCTGGTGACTATAATCTCACGTCCATTGGCGTTTTCAATGACGGCGATTCGGTTTGGAGATTATTCAACGGAACGACCAGTGCTGTTAGCGCAACCCTTGTTGGGAACGATTTCCCCTTTACTACGACCCTTAACCTGCCAGCAGATACCAATACCTTTGTTAGATCTATGGTTGGCGGCACTCATATACTAACCGTCGGCACTAATTCCTACCCGAAAGCGGCAGGTACGCAACAAATAAATTTGGGCGCACCACCATCACCCTCTGGCCAAACTACGATCGCACCACTCCTAAACACCGATTCCTATTTTATTACAGGTAGTGGGTCTGCCGATACCCTAAGCGGCAGCAACCAAGCCGATACCCTAGTTGGCGGCAATGGCAACGATAGCCTAGATGGTGGCCAAGGAAACGATAGCCTAATTGGTGGCGCGGGAGTCGATACCTTCAACGTCGCCGCCGGCACCGACACCATTTCCGATCTTGGAAACGGTGTCGACATCCTGCTTGTCGCCGCTGGTGCCACGGCGAATGCCACGGCGGTAGCAGCCTGGACCGCCACTGCATCGACCAGCAACTCAGGCACTGCATCGGTCACGGCGAGCGGCTTTAACATCAACGTTGCTTCAGCGACTGGTACATCGGGATGGACGCTCACCAATAGCGGAAATGCCACTGCTGTCACCCTGACCGGCTCCGCTAACGCAGACACTCTCATTGGTGGAACTGGTGCCGATACCCTAGTTGGTGGCAATGGCAACGATAGCCTAACTGGTGGCGCGGGAGTCGATACCTTCAACGTCGCCGCCGGCACCGACACCATTTCCGATCTTGGAAACGGCACCGACATCCTGCTTGTCGCCGCTGGTGCCACGGCGAATGCCACGGCGGTAGCAGCCTGGACCGCCACTGCATCGACCAGCAACTCAGGCACTGCATCGGTCACGGCGAGCGGCTTTAACATCAACGTTGCTTCAGCGACTGGTACATCGGGATGGACGCTCACCAATAGCGGAAATGCCACTGCTGTCACCCTGACCGGCGGCGGCCAAGCCGATACCCTAATCGGTGGTACTGGCAACGATACCCTAATTGGTAACGCTGGCGCCGATAGCCTAACTGGTGGAGGGGGAAACGATAGCCTAAGTGGTGGAACTGGCAACGATACCCTAATTGGTGGCGCAGGGACCGATACCCTAATTGGTGCAGCTGGCAACGATACCTTTGTATTTACCAATCAAGACACTGACTCAATAACATCCTTTTCTGTCTCTAGCGCTGTTAATGGGACCGATGTCTTTGCAATTACCTCTAGTGCTTACACAGGCGCTCCAGCAGCAGGTACGACGGCAGTTATTGATTTGACGCCTTCAAACGGCGAGGCTAACAATGTTATTTTTGTTGGTCTTCTGGCTACTATTCAAACGGTTACCTCTGGTTCTGCTCGTTTTGCCTTAGCCACCAATGCCGGTGCAAGGCAGTTCTTGTATGACGCTGATGGTAACTGGTCAGGGTCATCTGATCGGGTTGTCATTGCAACAATTGGTGGCACTAACTCGCTTACAACCGGTTTAACTGCTGCTAACTTCGCCTTCATTTAATTTCCTTATTTGAATACACAGATACTGGGTGTATTAGCTAGGGCTAAGACACCCTTATTACTGTGAACCATTTAAATTGTTAGTTGAGATGAGGCAAGAGGCAAGACCCCCCGATGTCGGGGGGGTTGGGGGGATTCCACTAATCTTAAGGATAGACGGTTAAAATGGGTCTGAGCTTCAGAGCCATTGGCATTAGGGACTTGCGTGGGAATAATATCCCAATCGATCGGAGGGCGCAAGCTTTGCGCCCCTACAGTAACGGATTTTGTCCACAATGTAGGGGCGAACTGCGTTCGCCCAAAAGGTACATTATCAAAGCGCAAGTCCCTTAGTTTTCTGTGGTGATTAACTGACGGTGATAATCGCCCCATAACTTTGCTGCCTGTTGACTACTGCCGGAAGTGGGAGAATTGTTATCATTCCCTAACCAAATACCTGTCACCCAGTCGCGACGGGGAAGATAACCGATAAACCAGAGATCCACATAATTATTAGTAGTTCCCGTTTTACCCGCTTCTCCCATGCCAACACTAGCAGCACCTCCCGTACCATTAGTTATCACCCCCCGCAAGAGGCTATTCATCGTTTCGGCGGTTTTAGGGGAGATTACCTGCTGATTTCTCTCGCTATCCTCGCCATAGTCATAAATAACCCGACAGGTACTCAAATCCTCCACATTTTCACAGTCGGAAGCGTCGAGAATGCGTTTAATGGCGTGGGGACGATTCCAGCGCCCACCATGGTCAAAAACCCCATAAGCGCCAGTCATTTCCAAGACATTTACCTCGCTTTGCCCTAAAATTAGCCCCGGTACAGGATTTAAAGGTGATTTCACCCCCAAACGTTCCGCCACATTGACCACATTACTTAATCCTGCCTCGCGAGCAATGCGAAGGGCGACGCTATTTTCCGATTGCGCTAAACCTTGAAACATATTGACCCCCCCGCTACTGCGTTCACAGGGAGAATAGGCCTGTCCTTGCCAAGAGAGTCCCGCGCAGGTATAGATTTTATAGGGCGATATTCCCTTTTCCAGGGCGGCAGCATAAGCAAATACCTTAAAAGTGGAACCGGGTTGACGTTTAGCTTGGATAGCGCGGTTAAATTGGCTTTTTTGATAATCAACTCCCCCGACTAAAGCGAGAATTTCCCCGGTTTGACTGTTTAAAGTAACTAAAGCCCCTTGGGAGTATCGATAGCGGGGTCCTTGCTTTAGGACATTATTTTTTAAACTTTTTTCTGCGATCGCCTGTAGCCGGCGGTCTAAACTGGTTTCAACAATAAAATTGCCCTCTTTGGCCACTTCCTCTCCTAAAAGGTCCTGTAATTCCTCGAAAACGTAACTATAAAAATATGGTGCAATCGTACTAGATAGGGATTTTTTGGCTTGGGGACTGATTTCAATGCGAGATCTGCGGGCGCTGGCCGCCGCTTCCGGGGAAATCATCCTTAATTGGGCCATGCGATCGATGACACGATTGCGTAATTGTACGGAAGTGTCATAATCTTGAATGGGATTAAATCGATTCGGGGCGGGTAACATAGCCACAAGGGTGGCAGCCTCGGAGATATCTAAATCTCTAGCGGATTTATCAAAATAAAAGCGGGCCGCGTCTTCAAAACCGTAGCCGGCCAAACCGAGATAAACTCGATTGAGATAGGTTTTGAGAATTGTATCCTTACTATACACCGCTTCTAATTGTAAAGCGACCACAGCCTCCCGGAGTTTGCGATCGGCAGTATTTTGGCGACCGACTTCGGGGAATAAACTACGGGCCAACTGTTGAGTCAGGGTACTGGCCCCTTGACGAATGCCCCGACCTTGCCAATTAATCATAACAGCCCGGACAATCCCCAAAGGATCAACGCCAAAATGCCAGTAAAAACGACTATCTTCGGAAGCGACAACCGCCTTGGGCAAATAGGGTGAAAAATCCCCCAGATTATCTAATTCTTGGTGAGTTTCCTGTCGAATGGGATTGAGGGGAGTTTGACCATCCCTAGCATAGACGACCACCGGACCTCTCACCCCGGAAGGGAGTGGATAAACATTAACTTTGCGACTTTCCCAGATAACCGCTAAAACTAATAAACCGAAAATACCCCCCGCACCATAGAAACCATAGCGCAAAAGTCGCACCCACAGAGGAGGGGGACAGTAATAGGAGATGGTGACACAATTGGCTAAGTCTGGAGGGGCCAGGGTAAAGGTATCACCATGACGCAGGGAAACGCTTTTCAGACGACGTTTACCCATATAAACCCCGTTAGTGGAGTTTTCATCTGTGAGCAGGAAATTATGGGGATTTTTCGGGTCACGCTGTAGGGAACAATGAATCTGACTGACCACGGTATTACGGATAGTAATATCACAGGAACTGGAACTGCGGCCTAACAAATAGCGATCGCCAATAAGGGGATATTTGCTTTCCCCGCTGCCATTCTCGTTTTTAAGGCGTAATTCGGGAACTCTAGCCCCTTTTTTGAGATTTACCGCCTGAAAATTCACCTTTCCTTGCAATTTCTGCACGGCAACGGTGACAAGTTGACTAATTTGGGTTTTCGGCGACTGGTTAGACATAGTTTTTATCAGTTATCAGCTTCTGGAGGCAACAGGGGAAGTGGGGGAATGGGGTAGTGGGGGAATGGGGTTGTGGGGGAATGGGGTAGTGGCAAGTGGGGGAATGGGGAATTTCAACTAAAACCCCAACACCCTAACACCCCCCGCAACGCGCACGCAGTGACCACCCTAACACCCCATCACCCCAACACCCTAAAACCCTAACACCCTAAAACCCTAACACCCTAAAACCCTAACACCCCAATTCACTCCCAATATCCCTAAATTGCCATTTTAGCCTCTAAAGCTTTCAGGTATTCCGTATTGACTCCCGACTCGCGAATCAGAGCAATTTTACCGGTACGGGCCACCTCGCGAACGCCAAATTTATTCAGCATTTGCATAATCGCCACCATTTTACCCGGATCCCCCACCACTTCGATGGTCAGGGTTTCCTCGGAAATATCCACAATTCGCGCCCGGAATACCTGCGCTAATTCGATCACTTCGGCCCGGCGCTCGGCGGTAGCATTAACTTTAATCAGCATTAATTCCCTTTCCACACAAGGGGTTTGGGTGATATCCTGCACCTTGAGGACGTTAATTAACTTGTAAAGTTGTTTGGTTAACTGTTCGATACTGTCCTCGTCTCCTGGTACTACCATCGTAATCCGAGAAACTCCCATCTGTTCGGCAGGACCCACGGCCAGACTTTCAATATTAAAGCCCCGACGGGCAAACAATCCAGCAATACGGGTTAAGACTCCTGCTTCATCTTCAACTAATACGGATAATGTGTGTTTCATGGCGATCTATCTACACAACCTAGATTTCCCCATTGTAAGACAGGAGGCAAGGCCACAACAGTTTGTCTTCTCGGAGGGATTTGGGTAGGAAGGAACCTCTACTCTGTCCTGGCCCTGAGCTACGTCGAAGGGAAAGTTAAATCCAATCCTCGTCATCCCCTTTGTTTACCTCCCGATCTTGGTTTTGATCCTGGGCGGGGGGCGTAATAATCCGATAATTGACATCGTACACTTGATCGGCCTTTTCCCCGCGAGTCTGTTTGGCTGTGCGGTAACTATAAGAATAAACCGTGCCAGTTTTAGAACTGTCACTTGGAGGCTTGACAAAATTTGCTTTTTCCTCATCGGCAAGCCTAGGCGAGAATTCTTCCCGATCCTGAATGGTGGTCGGTTGTTCGGGGGGTGGATCAAAATTCCAATCATCACCGCTCTCTCTTTCCCAATCGTTACCCCGTGCAGAAGCAGCAGTATCTTGAATATAGCTAGGTCGGGGAGATGGGGGTGGGACTGTAGGATTATTCGCTATACGAGGGGAGGCTTTTGGGGCAGCCAAAGGACGACCAAAACTATAGAGAAATTGCAGGGTTAAACCACTGATAATTCCCGCTAGGGTGAAAAGTAACACCCAGACCGCTAGGGGCAGTTTTACCGTCATCATACCGCCAAAAAAGACCAAAGTGATCACCGTCAGATTCTGCCAGATCAGTAATCCGCCTACAGCGATCGCAAATAAGACCATTATCCAGCCCATTTTTACCTCCCTTGATTCAGTGATCAGTAAACAGTGATCAGTAAACAGTGATCAGTAAACAGTGATCAGTGATCAATCACTAAGGGACTTGCGTGGGAATAATATCCCAATCGATCGGAGGGCGCAAGCTTTGCACCCCTACAGTAACGGATTTTGTCCACAATGTAGGGGCGAACTGCATTCGCCCAAAAGGTACATTATCAAAGCGCAGGTCCCTAACCACTAACTAACCACGGGAGCATCTCACCTTTGTAACCCCTAAATCAGGTTTTTATGTCAAGCTATTTTGAAAGTCTTGCTAGAAACCAGTTTTATGGATAAGTATAATTACTCACTTGCATAAATGAGATGCTTTCCCACTAACCACTGTCCACTATCCACTGACAACTGATAACTGATCACTGATAACTGTCAATGTCCTTGCCAGCGATTAATGGCCACACAATCGATATCTAACTGATCGAGAGTACGAGCGATGACAAAATCGACCAAATCCTCGATCGATTGGGGATGGTGATACCATGCCGGTATTGCTGGCACAATTCTAACGCCTGCCTCAGCTAAAGTGGTTAAATTACGCAGATGAATTAAACTAAAGGGGGTTTCTCGCGGTACTAAAACCAATTTTCTGCCCTCCTTAATCTGCACATCGGCCGCTCTTTCTAGCAAATCGGAACTTAATCCCCCCGCTAATTTGGCCACTGTACTCATGCTACAGGGAATAATTACCATGCCAAGGGTGCGATAGGAACCACTGGCGATCGTTGCCCCCACATCACCCCAACGATGACAGCGTAGTTTTCCCCCTTCCATCACCCCACATTGGCTGCGCCAAAATTGTTCTTGCAGCTCTGGTTCTGGAGGCATCCGCGTCTGATCTTCCGCTTGCCAGACAGTGTAAGCTGATTTGGAAGCCACTAGATCGATCGTGTAGTCGGCTAAAAGTAGATATTTGAGGGTACGCACGGCATAAATCAGCCCTGATGCCCCCGTAACGCCCAAAATTAGCGGTTTAGATAATTCCTTCAAGCTCTAATTCCTCGATCAATTGTAATCCTCTTGGGTCGCCCACTTTTAATAAAGCACCTCTCGCATCCTCCTTGACACCTAAATCCTCATCTTCCACCAAGGCCTCGATTAAAGCATCGATCGCCGTGGCATAAATCACATTGAAGGGCAATTCTCGGCATAATTGACCGATCGACCAAGCGCAATTACTCCGCACGGCTGCGATTAAATCTCGGCGCAATCCTTCAATTAAAGGCGGCAACACGGTGATGATATCTTCATAATTGACCTTGGCAATCTGGGCCAAACTACTGGCGGCCCATAATCGCACCGCCGAAATATCGGTTTTGAGAGCGTGAACCAAAGGATTGATCGCTCTGCGATCACCACAGTTACCCAGGGCCCAAACTACCCCTTTTCTGACGTAACCATTCCAATCTCTGGCCAGTAAATCGATTAAAGGCTCCACGGCGCTAAGACTGGGATTTCTGCCCAAAGCGTAGGCGACACTGACACGCACTAGGGGACAGACATCGTTTAACATCTCCAGTAACGGGGCGATCGCTCTTTCGTCACGCAATTCACAAAAGGCGCGGGCCGCGATCATCCTCTCGCTCAGATGAGCAGAAGTAAGCAATGAGAGCATTTCCTCCGGATCGGGGGGGATTTCCGCTGCTTGATTCGGATCGCTCCCATCGAGAGGATTATTTAAGGAGTTGCTAGAGTCTAGGATTTCATTGTCGTACATACTTGTTAGATTATCTTAATCCGTGACCGCTTACGTCAAGCCCAAAATCAAAAAGTAGTTGCGGGTTGGGGAGACTTATCAGTTATCAGTTATCAGTTATCAGTTATCAGTGAACTGAAGATCCAAATCCGAGCGAAGATAGGCATCCCCTATCATCACTGATAAGCTAAGACGCATTCTCACCGCCTATTCTTGCATTTACAAAACCTAGCAGAATAGGAAGTAAATACAGGGCTAATTTTATTGTTTTTCCGATGCCAAGACGCGGATTTGAACCGCGGACACGAGGATTTTCAGTCCTCTGCTCTACCAACTGAGCTATCTCGGCTTTTTTTAGTCCTTTCTTAATATAGCACGCCCTCGAAATAATTGCAAGGTTTTTTTCTAAAAAGTTTTCCGCTCGACTAGATTGGCAAGGTGAGGGTAAAAGTGGTGACAGCATTGGCACTGGTGACATCGATGGTGGCATTCAGGGGTTTAATCAGTTGGCGGACCAAAGCTAAACCCAAACCCGTGCCACTGTAGCGCCAGGGATCTTGGTGAGGAATGCGATAAAAAGGGGCGAATATCTTTGATAACTCTTCTGGGGCGATTTCTACACCTGAATTACTCACACTAATTAATATTTGCTCGTCCGCACGCCAGACATCTACCCTAATTATCCCTTGTTCTGGGGTATATTTGGAAGCATTGGTTAGTAATTCCGCTATGATGCGCTCGATATCACACAGACTGGTATTAATCTCCGGTATGTCCCCATCTATATCTACAATTAACTGCTGTTGTCGCTCGCGGGTGAGAGTGCGAAAAGGTTCCACTAATAAGGGTAGCCAAGAAAGTAAGTCGATCGCTTCGATCGCTGGGGGTTCGCTTTCCGCATCCAGATAGGTTAAAGTCAACAGATCATTAACTAACTTGCTCTGACGTTGAGATTCAATGTTAAGAATTTGCAACAGTTGACCGATCGAATCCTCTGGATCGATCTCGATTCCTTGATATTCTAGGAGACTTTCTAGGGTTTCCACCGCTAGACGAATGCTGGTAATCGGGGTTCGCAGTTCATGGGAAAGGGTTTTCAGGAATTCGCTTTTTAATCTTTCCAGTTTTTCTAATTCCCGCACTTGTGCTTGGGAAGATTCGTAAAGTCGCGCCTGTCGAATAGCGATCGCACATTCGGTGGCAATATGTTGAATCAAATTAGTTTCTAAGGAGTTAAAAATCTGATTAGCCGGTCGAATTAGCCAAAGATTGCCCAAAAAGCCCTGATCATCAAAGATAGCACAAGCGCAACGGTTAACACGACAAATTTGCCGATTGTCAAGGGGAAGATGATCGACAAATTGTAAAATTTGTTTGTGCAGCAGCGGTTGATAGATTTCGGGAAAATCGCTAATTTGACGAGTAATTCCCTGACAGATAAGCTCTTGATTGGTATATTCGTGGACAATGGTGGCTTTGCTGCGACTGGGATCATAAAGCTCAATTTGGGCCCGTTCTACGGGTAAAACCTGCACTAATTCCCTAGTGGTAGTTTGCAAAATATGATTTTCATCGAGACTATCGCGAATTTTTTCGGTAATCCGTCCGATTAATGCTTCATACTTCAAAGTCATCTGCAATTCGGCGGTTCTTTGCTGAACCTCCGATTCTAGAGCAGTATTCAAGCATTTTACCCGTTGGTGTAGTTCTGCTTGTTGAATGGCAATTCCCACTTGAATGGCTAATTGTTTGAGCAGATCGATTTCTTGGGATTGCCAAGGGCGAGTTTTTTGGCAATTTTGGGCAATTAGTAACCCCCAGAGTTGGTTATCGCAGATAATCGGCACCACCAGGTTAGCCTGTACTTGTAAAGAGGTGAGTAAGTTGCGATAACAGGGATCAAGTCCCGAATTATGGACATTTTCAATCACTTGAATCCTGCCACGGCGATAATTTTCCAGACGTTCTGGGGATAAATTAAAACAGGGATCTAATATCCTGTTTCCTAAGACAGAATTAATCCTCCCAGTATGGGATTCCACCACAATCATGCCACTACGATCGGGGAATAAACGATAAATTAACACTCGATCGCAGTTAAGAAATTGTCGCACTTCTTTAACGGTTCTTTGCAAAATGCGATCAAGATCCAACGATTGCCGGATTCTTTCCTGCATTACCCCCAGTAGTTGTTCCCGTTCTGCTTGTAATCTTAAAGCTTCTTCGGCCTGTTTGCGTTCGGTGATATTGGTACTGGTTCCCACTAAACGATAGATGCAGCCATTGTCATCCCGTAGGGGTGTTAGAGTCGTTAGCCACCAGTAGGGTATATTTTGAAAAGGTAAATACTGTTCGTAGGAAATAGTCGTTCCGTAACGCACACAATCACTGTAGTGTTGCCGCACACTACGCGCATCATCGGGGGGAAGGATTTGTTCGGGGGTTTTTCCTTTAATCTCTGATGAGCGCAATCCTGTCCAGCGTTCATGAACGGGGTTTGCTCCCACATAGCGAAAGTCTCTATTTTCCAGCACGTCCACCACAAAAATCGACGCTTGCACGGAATTGAATATACTACGCAGAAACTGCTCGGAATCCTCCTCTTGTGGCTGTCCATCTAACTCGGTATCGATTGCTGATGGCTGCTTTTCCATAAGAGGCTCCCCTTGTGCTAATTGGTGGATTTGGATCGATAATCACAAAATCGTCGGCTACTCCTAGAGGTATTTAACAATTTCTTAAGATCCTCGCACGAATTTTCCGATCCGCTGCCGATTCCGATATATTTCTTTGCAAAAACGAGAAAGCAACCCCAATATACTGAGGTCAGTTATCAGTTATCAGTGATCAGTTATCAGTTATCAGTGACCAGTTATCAGTTATCAGGTTTAAGTTTTAAGTTAAGTAGCTAGATACAATTAATTACACATATCCAATTACTTCTTCCATGAGTGCCTATCCTCACCAAGAAGTTAATTTTGTCCTATTACTTATATGTGTTATTTTCAGCGATCACTGTTCACTGATTACTGATTACTGATCACTGATTACTGAATTTAGGCTTCTTGATTGACAAAAGGCAATAAAGCCATTAAACGGGCCCGTTTTACCGCTTCCGTTAAATCTCGCTGTTGTTTAGAAGTTAAACCAGTGATACGTCTCGGCAAAATTTTGCCGCGTTCGGTGATAAATTTGCGGAGGAGTTCGGTGTCTTTGTAGTCAATCGGTTGACTGGGGGAGATGGGAGAAAGACGTTTACGATAGTAGCTCATAGATTTGTAAAGATTGCTTGACTTTTTAACTAAAGTGTGTTTACTTAATTTCCTTGTGGACGGTGTGCTTATTGCAGTGGGGACAGTATTTCTTGATTTCCAGTCTGCCGGTGGTATTGCGACGGTTTTTGCTGGTGGTGTAGCGAGAAACGCCGGGGGTACGCTTATCGGGATTACTGCGGCATTCCGTGCATTCTACAGTGATGATTAGGCGAACGCCTTTTTTACTAGCCATAACAACAGGGGATCGGGTAAATTTACACGCAATCGATCATTATGACATATCTGGGGCCTTTTAGGCAAGAGCAGCCTGGACGAACCAGGGGAACTGTCGGCTAAAAAGTTGAGTTGGGGATGAAATCCAGCACAAAAAAGCTAGAATAATCAGAGCAGTTGGCGAGGATCAGGAAAAATGACGGTAAGATTGGGTAAACCGATTTTAGTGACGGGGATAGGTATTACCATTGCTTTCACCCTGGGGGAAAGTCTCAATAGTACAGTGAGCGAAATTGGTTCCTGGGGTATTTTCGGTGCGATTGCTGTTGGTGCCGGTATCTGGTTTTGGCAAAAACCCAATGCGAAAACCGATTTTTCCCCCCCCAGTCCCCTGAGTCTAGAAAAGGTTAAACAAGGGATTGGCAAGGCCGAGCAGATAATTAATTATCTGGCCAAAGAAGACCCCGATCAAGACTTAACCCCTCTCAAAACCACTTTAACCCAATTAAATCAAGAATTTAGTCGCCAAGACCTGAAAATTGCCATTACCGGTGCGAGAAAAACTGGTAAAACTGCCTTAAAAAAACTACTAGAAAGCGGCAACTTTGGGGAATCTATCGCTTTTCTGGAAACGGAACCGCTTCTAACTCTCGACTCCACCGCTAACCAGAAAAAGGCCCTAGCAGCTGACTTAGTTTTGTATCTGATCAATGGGGATTTAACCGATTCCGAATGGCAAATCCTCCAGCAATTCGATCGAATGCACCAGCGTGTTATTCTGTTACTGAATAAACAGGATCGTTTACCTGCCGAAACCAGAGAAGAAATACTCCTTTCCCTGAAACAAAGACTAAAAGAAACTATTCCCGCTCATCATATTTTAGCCATAGCTGCTGCCCCTGAACCCCTAAAAGTTCGTCAACATCAAAGCAATGGAGAAATCAAGGAATGGACGGAACCCCAAACCGTGGTTATCGCTCCTTTAGACAATCATCTCCGACAAATTATCGAACAAGAAAAGCAGGAATTAGTTCTCGGAACTATCTGGAGACAAGCGCTAGAATTAGCCAAGGAAACCAAACAATTACTCAATCAATCCCGACGCAAAAAGGCTTTACCTGTTATCGAACAATACCAATGGATAGCCGCTACTGCCACTTTTGCTAATCCTCTTGCGGCCCTAGATTTAGTTTTAGCAGCAGCTACTAACGCTCAAATGTTAGTGGATTTAGGGGCAATTTATCAACAAAAAATGTCCCTTGAACAAGCAAAAACAGCTATGACTACCCTGGGAAAAATGATGGTACAATTGGGTATGGTAGAGGTGACAACTCAGGCATTGGGAACAATTCTCAAGGGAAATGCGATTACTTATATCGCCGGTGGTACAGTACAGGGAATCGGGGCAGCCTATCTAACTCGTTTAGCCGGTTTAAGTTTAATTGAATATTTCCAAGAACAGGAAATTAACGAGCAATTGAATAATGATTGGAATTGGACGAGTTTGCAGAATAAAGTTAAACAGGTCTGGGAACAAAATCAACGCCTAGCATTTTTACAGGATTTTGTCAAGCAAACGAGCGCTCGTTGGTCGGCATTTTCTGGTTAAAAAATGTAGTTAAGAACTGGGAAAAGATAAATGCTGACGCAGCACATCCCAGCGTGAACAATCCCAATAATCGATATGGGAAATAATCAGATTATTGTCATCGAGAGTTAATTCACTGCGTCCAGAAATAGCGATGCGAGGCCGCCAAGGTAAAGGAGTTATCCAGTGCAATGTCCAACGGGTATTAATAATATTTCCCTGCTGTTCAATTGCGTGGACATCCATCTTGATAGCTTGGAACCATTGACCCATAAAACCAATCATTTCTCGATAGCGTTTAATCCCCCGAAATTGATTGAGAGGGTCTTGAAAATAAACGTCATCAGCATAAATATCATAGGTTTGATCGAGGGGAAATCTTTGATAATCTTGCTGCAAAATAGCGATAATATCCATAAAATACCCAATTATTCCCGATAGCTATTGTCTTTTTTCGCTGCTGAGGGGTCACTGTTAACTATTAAGTACCTAAGCAAAATTAGGGCTCTTCTAGGTTCTGTGTGATAAGTTTAATTGACATAGGATCGATCGATCTTTGTGTCCTTTGTGTCTTTGTGGTTCGTTCCACCCCCTCGCTCTTGAGAAATGTATCTTAGAATACATTTTACCCACCAAAGCTGGGAGAGCCAAATTAGTTACACATATTTAACTACCTTTTGCCTCTTGCCTATTGCCTATTGCCTCTCCTAACCAAGAAATTTATTTTGCACCACTACTTAAAAGATCACTCCCGTCAAACTAAAGGGACGGACTTCGGTAATTTTAACCTTAACAAATTTGCCTCGCAATTCCTCAATATTTCCGGTAAAGAAAGTTAAGCGATTACCTCCAGTTCTTCCCATAACTTGACTAGCATCTTTAGGGTTAACGTCTTCCACTAAAATTTCCTCAATTCTGCCTAAATATCTTTGGGAACGTTCGGCGGCTTTGGTGGCCACTAAATGATTTAATCTTTGTAGGCGATCGCTTTTTACCTGCTCACTTAATTGATCATCCCAAATAGCGGCCGGAGTGCCTGGACGGGGAGAATAGGCCGCCGTATTTAATTGATCAAAACCAATCTCATCGACTAATTTTAAAGTATTCTCGAACTGTGCCTCTGTTTCTCCGGGGAATCCGACAATCGCATCGGCACTAATGGCAGCATCCGGCATTAAATCGCGAATATTAGCAATAATTTGTCGGTATTTTTCCTGAGTATAGCCCCGTTTCATCGCCTTGAGAACATCATTATCCCCCGATTGAAAAGGGATATGAAAATGTTCACAAACTTTAGGTAATTCCTGACAAGCTTTAATTAAACGTTCGGTAAAATAGCGGGGGTGACTGGTGGCAAAACGGAGACGTTCAATACCGGCCACATCGTGAATGTAGTAGAGTAAATCGGTGAAATTGTGCAGATGTCGGCCGCTTGCCGTCACTCCGGGTAAATCCCGTCCGTAGGCATCGATATTTTGACCTAAAAGGGTGATTTCTTTATAACCCTGTTGTCCTAATTGTTCCATTTCTGCTCGAATTGCCGCAGGAGTGCGAGATTGTTCCACCCCACGCACCCCCGGAACCACACAATAGGTACAGCGTTCATTACAACCATAGATGACGTTTACCCAAGCGGTAATATTACTATCCCGGCGCGGTTTGGTGATATCTTCCATGATGTGGATGGGTTCGGTGGCCACCACCTGGGAACCGTCAAAAACTTGTTGTAATAAGTCTCCCAAACGGTTGGCGTGTTGGGGACCGATAATTAAATCCACTTCGGGAACTCGTCTTAATAATTGTTCCCCTTCCTGTTGGGCCACGCAGCCAGCGACCACTAGAGTAAGGTCGGGTTGAGTTTGTTTGCGTTTAGCCTGTCTGCCGAGATAGGAATATACTTTCTGTTCGGCATTATCGCGAATTGTACAGGTATTGTAGAGGATTAAATCGGCTTCGTTGGCATCCTCGGACCATTGAAACCCCAAATCTTCTAAAATACCCGCCATGCGTTCGGAGTCAGCTTTATTCATCTGACAACCAAAGGTGGTGATATGGTAACGACGTGGGGATTTATTCATGATGCTGGCTACAGAAACAAGAGTGCAGGTTTCTATTTTAGGCTATTTATTCTCTGACTTGAAAGAAGCGGTCGGCGGTCGGCAGGATTCAGGAGTCAGGATTCAGGAGTCAGGATTCAGGAGATTATTTTTATTTATTGTCCCCACACTCCACACCCCACTTCCCCACTTCCCCACACCCCCACTCCTCAATTCATAATTCATAATTCCCACTTGCCACTCCCCAGAAAAAGCATACTCAGCCATACAAGCAAATAAAAACGAAACTTTTGCTTTGAGGATATCTCCTGACTGGTAGGATAAAAATAAACCATAACTAGGCAGTTTAACCTCCACGCCGCCGAGGCCACACCTTTAATCATCAAAGGAAAAGTATTTATATGTCTAAAAATCAAGTGTTCGATTTCTTCGCCTTAGCCGCCAAAAACGAAGAATTAGGTCAAAAAATGCGCTCAACCCAAGATCCTCAGCAATTACTAGAGATAGCTCGCTCCCAAGGCTTCGATTTCTCCCGTCCTGAATTAGAAGCGGCACTTAAATCCTTGCACGAGAGTCCCGACTTTTTCCAAAAGTTGGCCCATGCAGTGTTAGAAGTTTTCAGTCCTAACCACGATAATTATCCCTCGATCGGTGTTCAACCCTACGAAGGCGAGATCGATCGCTAGAATCAGTCATCAGTGATCAGTTACCAGTGATCAGAGGTGAGTTTTGATTTCACTGTTTACTGATCACTGAAAAAGGCTCCCCTCTCTCCCCAATTCATAGGGAGCATCCCA
>NZ_CAIP01000198.1 GCF_000297435.1 Microcystis sp. T1-4
TAGTTACACTGGTTGGTCTGAGAGCGGTAAATCTTTGACTAAATGTCGATGATTTTGGTGGAGCTTATCGCTCTCTAACCCACAACAAGGACAGGACGCTTTTTTATTTTTCGATTCGATTCGGAAAACTATACCGATATTTTCTAGGTGTCGATAGCCTTGAATACAGGTTCCTTCTAGGTTCAAAAATTTGTCAAGTATCATAAGTAAAATAATCGGCTCTTCTGGTTTCTGTGTGGAAACGAGGTCTATACTGATAGAATATCCGCAAAATAGTCCTAAAAGTCTTGCCCAGTAAGCATTTCACGATTCCATAAGCCAAAAATTATCACACAAAGTCGAGAAGAGCCTATTATATCAAATCTTAACTCAATTGTCTATCTTTTGGCATTAACCTGTTTGTGCCTTAAGTCCTTCCCTATATGAGTTTCAGCTACTTTTGGGCGTAGGTACTCTCATCGAATTTTATTTTAAGTTAATTATTTGCATAACAATTCCCGAAGAGCCTATTTAGATTCAATCAAAGAAGAACATACCTAAGAGTTTAGGCTGATTCTCGCCTTGCTCAACCGTCGCTAGGGAAAGACTTGAGTATTTGTGCCGCTTTGGGTTGACAATTTGGTCAGGGTGGGTTAGGATACTACGAGTTAACAGTAAATCCGTCTATGGCTGACTTCCAACTGACCACTCCTGTCGCCTTCCTGATTTTCAATCGACCTGATACGACGGCGAGGGTATTTGAAGCTATCCGTCAGGCTAAACCACCCAAGTTATTAGTGGTTGCCGATGGTCCACGTCCCGATAGACCAGATGATATTGAAAAGTGTAAGGCGGCTCGTGCTATTATCGAGGGTGTGGATTGGGATTGTGAGGTGTTGAAGAACTATTCTGATTTAAATTTAGGTTGTAGGAAGCGGGTATCAAGTGGCTTAGATTGGGTTTTTGAGATGGTTGAAGAGGCGATTATTCTTGAGGATGATTGTGTACCCGACCCGACCTTTTTTCGATTTTGCGAGGAACTGTTAGAATACTATAGACATGACCAGCGAATCACGGTGATATCGGGAAATAATTTTCAGTTGGGCAAAAAACGCACAGACTACAGCTATTACTTTTCCCGTTATAATCATTGCTGGGGTTGGGCGACTTGGCGACGAGCATGGCAGTATTATGATGGTGAAATGAAACATTGGCCACAAGTGAGAGATGGTGATTGGTTGACCGCCATTTTAGAAGAAACTCAGGCTGTCAAATACTGGACTAAGATTTTTCAAACTACTTATGATAATAAAAATGATAGCTGGGCTTATCGATGGACATTTTCCTGTTGGATTCAGAATGGTCTAACTATCCTTCCTAATGTAAATTTAGTTAGTAATATTGGTTTTCGTGAAGATGCTACTCATACAATTGGTAGTAAAAGTAGATTGGCAAATCTTACTGTTAAAGAAATGAATTTTCCGTTAAAACATCCTCCATTTTTGATTAGAGATGAAGCTGCAGATAGTTATACACAAAAAAACATCTTTCAAAGAAATAGAATCGTTACCTTTACAGAAAAGTTACGAAATAAGTTACAATTATGGAATTAAATTATAAAATGTTAGCCCTGTTCAAGAAAAAAATTGACAAAAAACAATTAAGTTAGCTGACGTGGTATAATTCCCATGTGAAATAAAAAAATAAAATAGTAGTTATGAGTGGAATATTGAGACCAATTTTTATTCAACCATTGAAGCATATCTATAAGATGGTAACAGTACCAGAATATTTAACCTATAGTCTTCTTTGGTCTCGCCTAAGACCCATTAATCGGTACAATGAGTGTAGGGTGAAACTTCATGATTGGCATTTAACAATTCCCGATAATTTATCTTTTATACATTCGTATAAAGAAATTTTTGTAGATCAAGTTTATGCCTTTAAATGGGAAAACAAATCTCCGAATATATTAGACTTGGGTTCTAACATTGGATTGAGCATATTGTTTTTTAAATCACTTTATCCCGACGCTAATATCACAGGATTTGAAGCTGATCCAAAAATTTTTAGATACCTAGAAAAAAACATAAACGAAAACTCAGTTAGTCAGGTGAAATTGATTAACAAAGCTATTTGGTATGAAAATACATACTTGAATTTTGTTTCAGAAGGTGCTGACGCTGGAAAAATTAGTGACGGTGAAAGTAATGTGCGTGTTGAAGCGATCGATATATTAGAAGTATTGAGTCATCAAAAATTTGACTTTTTGAAAATGGATATAGAAGGGGCAGAAGAATTTGTGATACCCAGATGCCGAGGATTTTTAGATGATCTCAAGTTTATCTTTATCGAATATCACTCAAAATTAGGACAGGAGCAGTGTCTAGATAAAATTTTGCTAATTTTGAAAGAAGCTGGCTTTAGAATACATATTCGCAACATAAATAATAGTCATTTGTCACCATTCCTTGAGATAAAACCACAGTCTGGATTTGATTTACAGCTGAATATTTTTGGCTGGAAGGAGTAAGTTTTATCAATTGATAAATAATACAAAATATTCCATTTGGTACAATCGATGATTAAAAAATCGCTCAAAAAACTGTTCAGAAAAATGGGATTTGAAGTCAAGAGATATAATCTTAATACTTCACAAGTGGCTCTGATGGAAAGGTTACTGAAATATCATCAGATAGAGCTAATCTTTGACGTGGGTGCTAACTGTGGACAGTATGCTAGTTTTCTGCGAGACTGTGGTTATCGAGGCAAAATAGTATCCTTTGAACCTTTATCCACTGCCTACTCCCAATTACTTACTCTTAGCAAGAAAGATAACTTGTGGGAAATTGCTCCTCGCTCTGCTTTGGGAGACCAAGAAGGTGAAATTACCATTAATATTGCTGGGAATAGTCAGAGTAGCTCTGTATTGTCGATGTTGGATTCTCATCTGCAAGCGGCTCCTGAATCGGCTTATTGTGGTTCTGAAATAGTACAATTGAGACGGCTAGATACTTTAGCCAAAGACTACATTACAGAGGGTACTCAATCAATATTTTTGAAGATCGATGTGCAGGGATTTGAAAAGCAAGTTATTGAAGGTGCTGTTCAGATTCTTCCTTTAGTTAAAGGGATTCAAATAGAAATGTCTTTAGTACCACTATATGACCAGCAAATACTCTTTGAAGATATGCTAGAGTTTATGAAAGAAATTGGCTACGATCTATATACGATTATTCCGAACTTTGCTGATAAACAGACTGGAAGACTATTACAAATCGACGGGATATTTTTTAAGTCATGAAAGTAGGTTTACTAAGTAATTCTGATGGTCGAGGAGGGGCTTATGCAGCCGTTTATCGTTTACATCAAGGCTTGCGGGAAACTGGTACAGATTCGACTCTGTTAGTTGGTGATAAAACTCGTGATGACTATACTGTTTTATCGCCAGCAAGTAAATTAATGAAGGGATGGACGAAACTAATACCTGGGGTTGATCACTTGCCCTTGTCATTATATTCTCAAAGAGAGAGAACACCTTATTCTATCGAATGGCTTCCCGATCGCCTTGTTTCTAGAGTAGCCCAAATTAGTCCAGATATTATTAACTTACACTGGATTAATGCCGGGTTTTTACAAATTGAAACCCTAGCCAAATTTAAGCAACCTCTTGTTTGGACGGCTCACGATATGTGGCCTTTTACTGGTGGTTGTCACTATAGTGAAGAATGTGATCGCTATACCCAATCCTGTGGTCATTGTCCCCAATTAAAAAGTCAGCAAGATGGGGATATTTCTCGTTGGGTTTGGCGGCGAAAAGCTCAAGCGTGGAAAAATCTCAATCTGACTATTGTTACCCCCAGTCAATGGTTAGCTGATTGTGCTAGAAATAGTTCTCTATTTCAGGATTTACGGATAGAAGTAATTGCCAATGGTTTAGACATTCAAAGCTATAAACCAATCGAGAAAAAGATTGCTCGCCATCTCTTAGGATTACCCCAAGATAAACAGCTTATTCTCTTTGGTGCTATGACGGCAACAAGTGATCGCCGGAAAGGGTTTCATCTGCTGCTGCCTGCCATAAAAAAACTCAGCCAATGGGAAATATGGCAGCATAAATTAGAGTTAGTGGTCTTCGGTGCCTCTGAACCAGTTAATCCGCCAGATTTTGGCTTGAAAACTCATTATTTAGGCAGATTAAATGATGATATTTCCCTAGCTTTAGTCTATGCCGCCGCCGATATTTTTGTCGCTCCCTCAATTGAGGATAATCTTCCCAATACAGTCATGGAAGCTCTCGCTTGTGCCACTCCATCTGTTGCCTTTAAAATTGGTGGAATGCCTGATATGATCGAACATCAAGAGAATGGTTATCTGGCTCACCCCTTCGAGGTGGAAGACTTAGCAAGCGGAATTAATTGGGTATTAGAAGATACAGAAAGGTATAACCAATTGTGCATTCGGGCAAGGCAAAAAGTGGAGCAAGAATTTACTCTTGAGATTCAAGCATCTAAGTATTTAAAGCTGTACAATGAAATCTTGGAATCTTCCAAGTAAACTTAAACAGTCTTAGCTATGCTCAAAAAAACGGCTCTTCGTTACTTGGTATGGTTCGATGGGGGGGCATAAATCGACTAAATCCTTATCTGGCAAGAGATTTAATTGATTAGTTAGCTCTAGATCAAAAACAATTGACGAAAATAGCCAAATATCTTTCTCCATGAGGGTTTCATCTCTTATAATCCTGTCCGTTGCATAAGACAAACCGAAGAAACAAATTTGTCAAGTATCATAAGTAAAATACTCTGGTTTTTGGCTATTGTATCAAATCTTAACTCGATTGTCTATCTTTTGGGATTAATGTGTTTGTGCCTCAAGTCTTTCCCTGTATGAATTTTAGCCATTTTTGAGCGTAGGCACTCTCATCGAATTTTATTTTAAGTTAATTATTTGCATAACAATTCCCGAAGAGCCAAATTGACTAAATAAATCCAAGGGGCGTGACACCATTACTAGGCCAACATTTTCCTAGACCCTTTGAGTTACTATAGAGGAGTGGTGCGAAACGTTTAGGCATGAAATAGGGCTGAAATGCCTGAAATAACCGCCTAGTAAGGTATTCAGTCCCCTGAAGACCTTATAACTGTTTATATGTCCCAACGTTGAGTATCAACACGATACCAAACTAGGCAAGGGGACTCAAGGTCAATACACTTTGCAACAATTATTCACAATTGTTACAAAGGTGAGAGTAACGGCGATAGCCACCCCCAGATTCAGAAGTCACAACTCTGGGACTGAAGCGGGGAACGGAAAGGCTCCGAGGTGTAACCTAACACCAGAATCGAGACCACTGCCAACCATCCATGATTAGGCGTGAGCCGAATGTCTGACCTGAACCATCGTAACCATTGAGTAGTGAAATAGGTTGATACACTGCGTTCAAAAGAACAAGGGGAAAAGTAAGAAATTCGCTTACTCACTTACACAGACCTTTAAAAGTACCCCGATGGAAAGGACAAATCTAAAGATGGAATGCCCATATAAACGGAACGTGATAAGCCCTTTTAGGCTCTGAGTATTGGTCGAAATACCCAGTAGTGATAAGTGTAAGCGCAAGCCTTCAAGGGTGTGAGATGTAACCAAAAGCCAACGCCTGACAGTAATAGTCAGGATATGCTAACAGGTTACGGTTTGATTGTAAGGATAGAGTCTAGTAGGAGTCTATATGACGAAACCCTTGAAAAGGTAAAGGGTTCGGGAAACCGAAAACCACTAAGACTACGAATGTATGGAAAGCTATCAACTGGGGTAAAATCCAGAGATATGTTTTCAAGCTCCAAAAGAGAATATACCAAGCAGCTAAATCGGGACAGGATGCAAAGGTCAGAAGGTTGCAACGTCTATTGGTGAAATCATACTACGCTCGTCTATTAGCAGTTCGCAAAGTAACCCAAGATAATCAAGGAAAGAAAACATCAGGTGTCGATGGAGTGATAGCAATATCCCCTGAACAAAGGCTAAATCTAACCGAAGAAATCAAGGGAACACTTAAAGCAAAACCGCTAAGAAGGGTATGGATTCCTAAACCCGGCAGGGATGAAAAACGCCCATTAGGAATACCAACCATCAAAGACAGAGCTAGACAAGCGTTGATTAAATCGGCACTTGAACCAGAATGGGAGTCAAAAATGGAAGGAACCAGCTATGGTTTCCGACCGGGAAGGTCTGCCCATGATGCAATATCGAGGATATACCTCAGCATTAATAAAAGTAACTACTTTGTATTAGATGCTGATATTGCCAAGTGTTTTGACCGAATTAATGACGATTTCCTACTGTCCAAAATTCAATGTCCAAGTTCCCTGAAAAGAGACATTAAACAATGGCTTAAAACAGGAGTATTGGATAACGGCGTATTTGAAGAAACAGAAACAGGGACACCACAAGGAGGGGTAATAAGTCCACTACTTGCTAACATCGCACTGGATGGAATGGCAAGATTAATTGAAACACTATTCCCTAGAAAGGGTAATAAAACTCAAGCTGTTTTAATAAGATACGCAGATGATTTTGTAGTAATTTCACCATCACTCGAAATCATTGAACAGTGCCAAACTGCCATTTCCGAATGGTTAAAACCCATTGGATTAGAACTCAAACCAGAAAAAACCAGAGTGTGTCACACACTCAACCCCATTGAGTACAATGGGAAAACTGAAAAACCCGGTTTTGATTTCCTAGGATTCAATATCAGGCAATACCCAGCAGGAAAATACAAAGCAGGGAAAATATGTAAAGAAATATCCAAAACATTCCTAACACATATTAAACCTAGCCAAAAAGCAGTTAAAGCCCATACAGAAGCGATTAAAGGTGTAATCAAAAAACACAAGACAGCACCTCAGTCAGCCCTGATTAGTCACCTAAACCCAATCATTAGAGGATGGGCTAACTACTACTCAGGAGTAGTATCCACAGATACCTTCAATAAACTAGACTACACAATCTGGTTAATGTTAAGGGCATGGACAGAATCAAGATGCGGTAAAGCGGACTACGAAAAGCTGAGAAACTACTTTAGACCGGGTACAGTTAAACTCAGCAATGGGAAAGAAAGACACGAATCTTGGTTATTTAAGACCAAAGATGGTCTTCATTTATGGAAACATAACTGGACACCAATTGTCAGACATACCCTAGTACGCCCCGAAGCCTCACCTTATGACGGAAATTGGACTTACTGGGCGACCAGACGAGGACAAGCAATCGACACACCGACAAGAGTAGCCAAACTACTTAAGAAGCAACAAGGCAAGTGTAGCCGATGTGGGCAGTATTTCACCCCATCGGATTTAATTGAAGTTGACCACATTCACCCTCTAAGCTTAGGCGGAAAGGATGAATATAAGAACCTTCAATTACTACACCGCCACTGCCACGATGATAAATCGGCATCTGATGGAAGCCTAAATCCATCTGGTTTGACAACTTCAGAAGTCAAACTAGATAATACAAGGTTAACCAAAGGAAGTCAAGCTGTATCCTTAACAAGGGAACAGTCAAACTAGGATCCGTGTGATGCGAAAGTCTCACGCACGGTTCTGAATGGGAGGGGAGGTCGGTGACGACCTTCTCGACCCCTAATATTTAGACTTATTCTGTAACCATTGCCACAGATCAAGATACACCGCTTCATCCTTGGCCACCCTTCCAGCGATCGCATTGATCGCTCCTCTTAATTGTGGCACTTCGCACCAGAAAACTTGATCGCCTTCCACGGCTTGAATAGTAGTACAAAAGTAGCT
>NZ_CAIP01000197.1 GCF_000297435.1 Microcystis sp. T1-4
GTACATAAGCTGGCACAAAGAACAAGGGCAACAAAGCCTGAAACGACCGGCTACTGACGACCGGCTACTGACTCCTAACCCCACCAATACACTTTTTCAGCAAACCCTAATTGAGAATGAACAAAGGTTTTATGAGGGTTTCAGGTGGTGCCATGCCGACGTCAATCTATTTTTTTTTTTTCGAGGTACCCTTTAGTATTGCAAAAACACATCCTTTCCAAACCCTTGTTATGTTTAAGAGAATCCAGGGTTTAGGGCATACCAAAATGACAAACACTGTCCAATGTATTGGGTTAACAGGATTTTTATTAGAAAAATAGCTTTGAACAAATTTGCCAAAATTATTATTTTCTAAAGATGGTAATTTATTGATAAAATTACTCTCATGTAAGTAGATTTTTAATTCAGGATTTACCAGAAGTTTTATTTTTTTTTTATATGCCCTAATGGTGAATTCATAATCCGATAAATAGTGAGGTAAAATTGTCGGATAAAAGTCACCAATAGTGAGCAAATCAGAAAATCTTAAAAATAAACTTCTGGTTGGTAGGCAGTTGATTTCTTCTGCTGAGGTAGTAGTTTTAAAAGTCATTGATTTCAAGTCAGCTTTTACCCCTTGATTTACTACACTTACAGTATCTGGTTGAAAACCTTGTGCGGAAACAAGTGTCTTTTGTGAATATTGTAAGATATTTATTGCCTTTTCTATGAAAGACCGATCAAAAGTAACATCATCGTTAGCCATCAAGACTATATCGGTGGCTTTAACATTATTATTCTTTAACCAACTGACACCCTGCTGTAAACCACCAGCCCACCACCAATTTCCATTTCCCTTGATGACTGTCAGAGACTCAATCTGACTTCTAACCATCTCTTCAGTCCCATCAATAGAACCGTCATCAACCAAGATAAGGTGATAATTGGTGTAGGTTTGTGATTTCAAACATTCAACAAACTTCTGAGTGATATTTCGACGGTTGCAAACTGGGAGAATAATATAAACTTTATCCATAATTATTGCCTCTTTTTCAGGAAAAACACATAATTATCTCCTTGACCTATGCTATCACAAAACCGTGTAATTAGGTGATTGACTTTAGTTTTGTGAATAGCGGCTAGAAGCTTAAGTGCTAATCTCTGCTTAAAGCTTCGTTCCTCCTTAAAAGACCAAAATGCAGATGGTACGTCCATATGTGGAAATAACATTAGGTGTATCCACTGATACAGTAACCATTCAGAACTGGTTAAAGTTTTAACTTGTTCCACCGTTAATCCAGCTTGCTCAGATGCCAGTTGCATTGATTGTACCGAGAAGAACTGAAGGTGATAGGGGGCGTGCCAATTAATCCACCGATGCCCAAAAACACTAGCTCCCCATCCATTAGAGTTGGGCGTAGTCAATATTGCTATTCCCCCTGGCTTTAAAACCCTAGCAATGCCACGTAGAGTTACTATAGGATTGGTAACATGTTCAATAACTTGATCCATAGTTATGTAGTCAAAAAAATCTGGTTTATATAGATTCGGATCAAATAACCCAACGTGCACTTTATAGTTAAATTTCTCAGCTACGCGGCGAATGTTTTCGTCGGCTTCGACCCCATAAACATCACAGCCACGGGACTCGTGATATCCCAAAGATTCGCCAAAACCACAACCAATATCTAAAATACGAACATTTTGGGGTATCCAACGAAAAGCTGAGGAATAGGAACCGTTCATCCAAGCTTTAAAAGCGTTAATCTCTTTATGAGGCTGATACTGTTCAAGAACGTATTTCGAGCGTGGGTAGAACTTCGTATAAAGTTCAGCCAAAACTTCTGGTGTAAATTCTCCTTTTAAGTGTTTGTGACCGCAGACAGAACACTTGGCAAGAAAAAAGTTTCCTGGGTAGCCGTATCTATCATCGTATAGCGGTAGATTATTTAAAGCAGCTGAAGAAAGACAAATTGGGCATTTCATGATTTTGATTACTTAAGGAATTTCCATAGATTAAATTATTTAATTATTCAGTTAGTTCAATTGGCTCAACTAAGGTTTTACAGTTCCTATCATGGTATTCTCTATCTACATGAATAAAGTAGTAATTATAATACTCATCTGAATGCTTTTCAAATGGTTCTAATGAGGCTTTAATAGAATTAAAAACGAATGCTTTATAGCCATAAGACAGGATTGATTCAATTGTCTGTTCTGGATTTAGATTTGAGGTTTCTCCACCATAAATTTCTACAAACAAATCTGGTTTTAAATTGTTTAAGACATTCTCAGCACCCTTGATAACTTCTGTTTCTAAACCTTCTACATCAATCTTTATTAAAGAAATTTTTGAAATTTCATTCTCCTTGACAAATTCATCAATAGTTGTTACCGGTACTTGAACTCGATTAACCACTTTTTTTCGCTTAGTATCCTTGAGAGAGCTATAAGCATTATCTTCACATTCAAAGAAAGTAATACTACAAATCTTATCCGAGACAGCTTTAGGCACCACAATTACTTTATTTGCCAGAGAATTTTTAATTATATTCTTCCTTAAAATACTCGCAGTTCCTGGAGATGGTTCAAAAGCATAGATCTTAGTGTTTTTACCAGACCTTGCTAATTTCATAGAATGAAGACCAATATTAGCTCCTATGTCTAATACAATAGGAGCGCTATCTTCTAATAGTATCTTGCTCAAGAAGATAATTTCATTTTCTTCAAAGCTACCTTGAAAAAACAATTGTTTACCTATAACTGATGAATAACAATACTCTATTTCAAGACCATCAATTGTCTCTAAAATTCTTTGATTATCTATATCTATCTTGAAACCTAATAGATTTTGGATGATTGTTTGCTTGAACAGATCATCTCCGAAATAACGATGAATACGACCTCTTAGTTTTCTGTGAAGCTTCCAAAAGAGATTTTTCATGGCTCTAAATCTTTTAATGTTTAATAAATTACATCTTTCATTTCTTGTCAATTTTATGGTTTATAGTAGTATTCTATTTTTTATGTTGGAGAGATAGATTAAGTTGTGATTGAGGCGAAAATGAATTAAAAATGCTTTAGTTACCATCCATGCACTCCTGTATAAAAATGGGAAAAACAGATATAGACCATATAGCGCAAATCCATAAGAGATCACTGTTGCAATTGCTGCTCCAAGACGTCCATAATGAGGGATGAGAAGAAAATTTAATCCAACATTGGCAATAGCACCTAATGAGGTTCTTGCAAAGGTTAACAGAGTCATATTTTCCACCATCATCCACTGATTAAACGCTATCCCTACAAAGACAATAGGTCTCGACCAGATGTGCCATACCAGAATTCGACCAGCTTTAGTATATTCCTTGCCGAGCAAATTTGTCAACATAAGGAACTGAAACAAAAGTCATGGGAACTGCGATCACCAATGCTATCCAAGCCATGAGATCGTACAGTTGTTGTAGTCTAGCATAATATTCCTCTCTACTCCGCTGCTTTGCTCGAATAATTGCTGGAAATGCCGAGGAACAAATTGCTATAGCAATAAAATACCAAATCTCTGAAAATCTGACCGCCGCCGCATAGTTTCCCACTGCTTGAGCATTTGCCATATTACCGAGCATAAGTCGATCGATCTTCATGTAAATCGGGAGCATCTCATTTATGCAAGTGAGTAATTATACTTGTCCCTAAAACTGATTTCTAGCAAGGCTTTTAAAATAGCTTGACATAAAACCTGATTTAGAGGTTACAAAGGTGAGATGCTCCCTGTAAATCGTTACCATGACACCCGATAGGATCAGCGGCCATGAATCTCCCAGCAATATCTTTGACTATCTGCCAATCTAAATCTGGGGGCGATTCATCGGTAAAATCGGGAAAAGCTATGACTGGTTTAGCGATTTTTGGCTTTGCTGATTTGAGATATGAATTTTCTTTTGTGGGATTTTTAAAACCTAGACCCAAACTAACTTTTGGATGGGTGCAAGGTTGTTATTCATACCTTGATTCAGCAACGCCGCTTTTGACATTTCATCCGTAATTTCTATTAACAGTCGAGAGATTTTTGGGGATTGAAACATTTCCAGCATTCTCTTGAGTATAAGGTATTCTCCACCTTCAGCATCAAGTTTCATTAAATCTATATGCTGTACATTATTCTTTTGTAACCAGGTAGAGCCTTGAAAAAGTTGAACTGGTATTGTCTTAAATTTATCGGGATCCGCTGAAGAATGAATAATGTCGCCCAATGAGTGATAAACTTCCATTCCTGGTGCGCCTGAATTGAATTCTACAATCTCATCTTTTTCTCCAAAACCGGCCTGATGTATTTCAATGTTATTAAATTTGTTCAACTCCTTATTTTTTCAGTTAATTTAAGTTGATTTTGCCGAAAAAGATTTTGATCTAATCTTAATCTGCAGGTGATCGCTCTTGTTACCCTTCTTGAAAAAAATTTTAGGTTGTTCATGCAATGTCAGTTATGTCTTGCTTGCTGTTGTATAAGTTCATCTGTCAACATTTCATTGTCAAGTTTAGTCCTCGAAGCAATAAATATAGAACGACTCAAACCTTGATGTTTTTCTGGATGACTCCAGTCTAGAGGAAATTGCTCATGATTAGGTTGTGTTCTAGGGATGTAAACATAATCAAAATGATTTTGTAAACGAGAAAATATCCATCGTCGTGTCGGACGACATCCCAGACCAGAAAAAGCCTGAGTAGGGTTAGTTTGTATTTCTTTGACAGGATTTATCTGTTCATTATCACCAAAAGAAACACAAGTTTCTAAAAAAAGAATTTTTTGACAAGATTGACTTAGAAAGTCCAAGGCCAAATCAGGATTTTTCAAATGGTAGAGTAATCCATAGCAATGAACTACATCAAATGGACTATTTTCAATTGGCTGAGGAGAATCCAAATCTAATCTCAAGATATTAACTCCAGGGTAACGCAAGACAAGATAATCTTGATTATCTTGTCTTGTTTCTGTTATCGTAATTTGGCACTCTCTGTCTAGATAGTAGTGAGAGTGATCACCTATCCCTGCTCCTACTTCAAGTACTGACATACCTCTTACGGGTATGTTAAGGCTGGCCAAATGTTCAAGTCGTCTTGCATTATGCCTTAAATAAGCATTTGAGTGAAAGTAAAGAACAGGAGCATTATTTTTAACTATTTTGTATCCCAGGTATTTAAAAGTCTCCTGAATAATATTTTTGAACATGACTTAAATCCTCTAAGGTTCCTATGTTTATGTTTATCGGAATATACGGGCTTTTTAGTAACTCAAAAGCTTTCTAGGAAAAAAATTCTTGAATTTTTTTCCTAGAAATCGTGGTTACTGTCTAGATGGTTAGGGAGTAAATAAGGTTTTAGCCTTCCCCCTATAAAACTGGGCGGCTAAAGTCACAGCAGTGCGATAACGTGTCTGAAACCCGCCTTGTTCCCAATACCTTCCCAAACTTCCATCCTATTGTATCATACCTACTGGTCAATGACAACCTCGGCTCGTAAATGATTATGTAGCAGATGAAAGGTTCCACAGAAGATATTCTACCGACAGGGCATATTCTATAGCAATCTTAAATGAGATATACGAGTATATTTGCTTGGAAAATATAGAAACAGCTTTTTAGATAAACATATCAATCAGTTTAACATTGGTTGACTAACGCTCTTTTGACATATTCAGCTTACCACAAAAAAGCAAAATAGCTCTACTTAAAGTTTTTGTTCTACCCGTACTACCAAAACATTTGTTTTCTAGATAATAAACAAATAAGATTCCAGAAAAACAAAAAATTATTAAAGAGGTAAATTGTGTGATCAATGTAGCTTTGATTGAATTGTTTACAAGGTGAATAAAAGTAGCTACAATCATTAAAATAATAGATGATATTAAGGGTTGGATTGTCCATTTGCTGAAAGTCAACCAATTCATATTATTATGAGCATGGCGCAACAAGTAAATGACTCCTACAATCATCATCAATTGTCCGATAACTGCATATTTAAACCCAAAATTTAGTGATAAAAAAACGAAAAAGGGAAAATAGAATAGGCCAGTAATTATAACATAAATCCAGTTTTGCTTTGCATTTCCTTTACTTAAATTAAAAAAGAATGTGACTATAGCTTGTGCATGAATATAGCCTACCCAGCAAAAAATAAACAACTGAAAACTAGCTTTGCTAGAAAATCCAGCATTGACCATAATAGTCAATAAGGCTGGACCTGCAATAATTAGTCCTGAATAGACAAAACCTGCAATTAACCCAATAAACCAGCGCAAGCGGTCTTCTATTTGTTCTGCTACCACTTCTAATTTATCTCCTTGAGCTGAGAGCATGGGAAATAAGTAGGAAGACTGCCCAGCTAACATTTGGTGAACTGTTTTATAAATTCTTTGAGCAAAGGTGTAAAAAGGTAAGGAAGAGCTGCCAAATACAGAAGTTAAAAATATTTTATCAACACCATCAAAAAATATAACTTGTATCTGAGTCATGTAAACCCATTTTCCAAAAGACCAAAGCTCAATAAACATAGCTTGATGCCAGGAAGGACGTGTCAAAAATCCCAGGATTTTAGTGACTATAAACCCCGTACATAAACAATTTAGGAAAGATAGAGTTAAACTAATTATTCCCAAGGTTAAAATATTGGGAAAGGCTTTCAAAAAAGTGATTCCCAAAATACCATTGGCTAACATAAAAGCAGTGTTGAGCTTTGTTTGCCAGTCAAATCTTTGAAGAGAAGTGAGAAATATATTAAAATAACCAGTGATTTGTTGTAACAAAAATGCTAATCCTAATAATATACAGTACCAGCGCCCTATATCAGCATTTCCTTCATATTTACTCCACTGAACAATCCAAGCAGAACCGAAAGCGAAAATACAAAACCCAAACAATCCAAAAGCGAGAGAAGTTGTAAAACAGACACCAGCTATTTTCTGAATTTCTTGATAATTCTTTTCTTCATGAGCGCGACTAATCAACCGGGTTGCAGCCGCACCCAGTCCCAAACCGCTAAAGGTGTTGTTAATGCCAACAATAGTCGCAATGGCAATGGCAAATCCAGCCTCCGCTTCTCCCAACCAGCGAATCGTTAACCCGGCAAACAGAAATCCTAAGATGGCTGTCATTAGAGAACCGATGGCAGTCCACTTAGAATTATTAACAGCTTTGGCAAGTAGATTGCTCAACTAAATAGGCTCCTTTTTGATCCCGCTCTAATTACATAACATCAGTGTTCTTAAATATAGCATCCATTTGCAGTATTTCTGAAGGATTTTCGTTGTATCGCCATTCAAATCCTTTGCCAACCATAATATATTTATTCTCTTCTAGTAGTTTGATGATTTCCCATAGATAGGGTTGCTCTCGATAAAACTGACGAAATGATAATTCAATCACTAAGTATTTAGATTTTTTTAGCAAATTTATACTACCCTTTAAAACCTCAAGCTCAAAACCTTGAACATCTAGTTTAATTACATCAGGGATTGGTAGATCATCACTGGCATATATTGCATCTAAAATTCTAATTTCTACTTCCTCCTGCTCTTGCTGGTTTTGTGAAATACTATTAGGAAAATACTTATTTTGTTGTTCATAATCAATAAAAGATGCTGAAGCAGTTCCTCCTTTAATTAATAACTTATCTTCCCTTTCACCTAAACCACACTGGTACATAACTTTAGTAACCCCAGGTAAGGGTCAAGATTGCAATTTATCCTGATACTGAGATTGGGGTTCAAAAAAAACCACGTGTTCTAAAGTGGGACTCATTTGACTTAAAACATAGGTCCAGTGACCGGCATTTGCCCCTATATCGCAGAGATACTTTGGTTGCACGAATTTAAGCAATACATCTATGGTATCAAAACAATCAACATACCGAAATATCATAGGGTCACATCCAAAATATTCGATTCTTTTCGATAGCCGAAACATCCTACTCGAGAGACCTTTTAACAGTTTAGCCAACAATAGTTTTTGTTCCATGATAGTCTATCAATTATTTTGTCAATTAGTTTCACAAAAGGTTAGGTTAAATTGTCGAGACGCAATCGCCGCCATTTTCCTCAAGCTTATGACTGATTTTCTGGTTTAATTTGCCGAATCAAATAGCGAACTTCTGACAGCAAAACCTCAAAACGCTTGTCTGACTCTTCCTGTCTTTGTCTCATTTCATCCATATCACGCTGTTGCTGTGCTGCGATTTGTAGCAAAGCTTGTGCCGTCAATCTTACTCCTTCTACTGATTCTCTCAATTCCGAAACTGATTCTTTAATTTCGGAAAGCGAGTCTGCTAATTCATCTAGCATTTCATCTGTCCATCTCCTCCGTTCCCCATCCCTTCTTGTCATGGCTTGTTTTTCTCCCTTCTCAGTCTCAGGAGCTGCTTAAACTGTAGATAATTATAGACGCAATCGCCGCCAGTCGCGCCAAGCTTACGATTGATTTTCTGGCTTAAGTTGCCGAATCAGATGGCGGACTTCTGACAGCAAAACCTCAAAACGCTTGTCTGACTCTTCCTGTCTTTGTCTCATTTCAGCAATTTCTGCTCTCCTTGCTTCATTTTCTCGTTGTTGCTGTGCGGCAATTTGTAGCAAAGCTTGTGCCGTCAATCTTACTCCTTCTACTGAATCTTTGATGTCCGAAACTGATTCTCTCAATTCTGAAACCGATTCCCGCAATTCCGAAACTAATTCTCTCAATTCTGAAACCGATTCCCGCAATTCCGAAACTGAGTCTTTGACTCCCGAAACTGAGTTTGCCAATTCATCTAGCATCTCATCTGTCCATCTAGACTGTCCAGCTGAGCTTCTGGTCATGGCTGGCTTTTCTCCTTTTTTAATAACTGTTTATAATTCATCTATTATCGACGCAATCGCCAGCAATTTCCCAACATATTTCCTCTCTAAGCATAACGGTTGCTACCGTAGTACACAATCAGCTAAATTGTAAAGCTGTAT
>NZ_CAIP01000196.1 GCF_000297435.1 Microcystis sp. T1-4
ATCGAAGCCAAAATCTATCTTGAATTTAATTATCTTTTGCCGTAGTAATAGCCATAGTAACGATAATTGTGGTCTTTCCGACTAACATTATTAGCCACTAAACCTAACACGGAAATGTGGGATAATCTCAGATCTTCGAGCAGATTTTTCAGCGCAAAGCGATCGGTTTTGCCCAGTTTGGTGACGAGAATCAGTCCGGTGGCCATGGCGGCGAGAATTTTCGCATCGGCAAAAGCGGCGAGCGGTGGTACATCGTAGATAATTAGATCGAAGGCGTGGTCTTGCTGTAATTGGGAGATCATCTCCTGCATTCTCTGGGAAGAAAGCAAGCGGGTCGGATCCGGGGGAATTTGACCGGCGGTAAGAATCGATAAATTCTCGTAGCGGGGTGGGGATTGAATAGCCTCGTTCCAATCGAGACCCTCGGCGATGACATTACTAAGGCCGTGGTCGTTATCGAGATTAAGTCGCAGGTGAATCTGGGGTCGTCGCAGGTCGGCCTCCACCAGTAAGACCCTTTGTCCCATACTAGCGGCCGCTTTAGCGATATTTATTGATATGGTGGTTTTACCATCTCCCGGTGATACAGAACTAATCACGAGGGACTTGAGGGGGGAATCGGAACCGAGGAGGCGAATATTGGTGTTAAGAGTCCGGAAAGCTTCCGAGAAGGGGGAGAAATTATAGTAGGACGGGTTTTCGTTGGCTGATTTTAGGGTAGTATTAGGGATAGTAATTTTGCGATCGCCGACTGTTAACTGGGGTAGGGCGGCGGTGATCACTTTTTCGATCGTACCGAGGTCTTTTTGCCAAGGAATTGCACCTAAAAGGGGTAGTTTGCTATCTTCTTTTAGTTCATCTGCACTGTGATGAACGGGGTCTAATCTTTCGGCAAAAAAGGCCGCCCCTAGGCCTAGTAACAGACCACCGATAACCCCTAAAGCCAGATTTCGCACGGGTTTAGGGGAAACGAAGTTCTCCCCTACTTCTGGGGAGGAAATTAGTTGCCAAGGCACCACTTGTTGTGCCACCTGTAGCTGTAATGTTTGTTGTTGCTCCAGAAAACGGCCGAGACTGGTGGTGGCAATTTCCAATTCTCGCTGCAAATCCGTATAGCGACGGGCCAAAACCGCAAGATTTTTGACCGAGTCTTTCTGTTGTTTCAGGGCTTGGGCAAGGGATTCTACCTTAATTTCTAGGGTTTGGCGACTGTTAGCGGCTTCTACCAATTGTTGGGTTAATTCTACCCGCAAAGCGCTCTGAGATACCAAAGCCGGGGAATCACCCACTGTCTGGGGCAGTTTTTCCCCTAAAGTTCTCTGTGCCTCGTTTTGCAGTAGGGGCAGTAAATTAGCCCGTTTTTCCTCTAGGGTGGCGATTATCGGACTATCTTTCGCAAAAACTGCCGATTGTTTCGCCAGTTCCACCTCTACTTCCTGCAGCTGCTTGAGCAAATCTTGATAACCGGGAGATTCACTGAGATAAGTAGCGATAATTGCTTGATTAGGGGCCAATCCCACCTGTTGCTGTAAAGCTTGATAGCGAGAGTTAATTTCGTTAAGGGCAACTTGGGCTGCCCGATAATCTTGTTCAGTAGTGGTTAACTGTTGTGATAAACGAGTCGCCTCTTTATCGGGATCCAGGAAATTGTATTGCTGCCGGAATTGCTGCATTTGTTTTTGTAGAGAATTAACTCGTTCCCGCAGCACCGGCAATTGAGCGTTAACAAAATCTAACCCTTGATTAATTTCGGTCTTCCGTTCCTGAGAACTATAGTTTAGGTAATGACGGGCTAAATTATCTAAAACCAGCTTAATTTTTTCCGGTTCCTCATCTTGATAGGAAATTTCTAAAACTTTCGTCTCTTTTAATTGAGTAATTTTGAGATCAGATTTGCCAGTTTTACTAATTAAATCACTGTAGGTAAAGTCGGGATACTTAGGGGTTATTTTACTAAGGATGGGGTTAAGGAGTTGAGGACTTGTTAAAACGGCGATTTGGGTATCATAATCGATGTCTTCACCCCCCAACTGAGGTAGGATATCTTGGGCTGCCAACCTGAGAGAACTTTGATTTTCCTCAATGGGTTGACCGATGAGCAGCTGGAATTTACCTTGATAGATAGGGGTTTTTAAGAAAGTATAAGCAGCGATCGCAGTAGTCACCCCTACGGTGATGCCAGCGATTAACCACCAGCGATGCTTGATCACGGAAAGGACTTGGCGCAGGTTGAGTTCCTCTTCTTCTTGCGTCGGGGAGGGGATAAAAGCTGGTTGGGCAAAAACTGGCAGATTTGCTTGACTTTGGGTTTTTAAAGCCCCGTTTTGTTGGTTGTTCATCATTAATCAAATAGTCAAGGGATAACTATATTAAACCGCATCTAGTATGCCAGTATAGCTTGAGAATAATTTGGGAATTTGTCCAAACATGGTATCTATTTAAAATAGCCTCAAACCCTTATAGAGTAAGGAATATGACATCTAAAGCTGAGATTGACTTCGGGACACTTTTAAGGATATAAACCGCAATCAGCTAGAGAACTGGAATTTCACTGGCAGGCCATTAACCCTTAAAAGTATTGCTATGCAAAGATCATAGCCGAAAAAACCAAACTACGGTTTTCCCTGTGGATGCGGTTTAAAAGATTTTGCGGTAGCAATCTGGCTCGATTAATTACCGCTTCATCATAACACCATGCTACAATGGCAACTATAGTTTTTACAGAACTGCTAACTTTTGTCCTGCCGCGTCTTATAGTCAAGCTTGCTGATAATCCCCCCGACCAATCAGAACATCCATAGGTAGCCATTCTACACTCAGGAATAGATAATTAAGCGGTTAGTTGACCAAGAGTTTTTTCGGGGCAAAGGGGGGACAATTGGGACAAGCAGATATAATTAACCGATAAAGCCGAGAAAAATAGTTTATTAATGGCTAAAAACAGCTTTAAAATCAGTAAAAGCCGTTTGTTTGCTTAGTGTCCTCAATGTAAGTGAGATAATTGAGCAACTATCTTGAGAATTACCAAAATTGCACCCCTAGGTTGACAAGGATGCTGAAATAGATTAAACTCACTGAGAACGCAGCATCTGTATCGCAGGTGTAGAGTAAAAAAATTAGAATACAAGCATCAAAGAATATGTCTAAATTACTTAATAACTTGACTTATCTGCTGAAGATTATTCTCCAATATCTAGAATGGCGATTCAAACTTTATGCCACTAATCAAACAGCTATTATAGTTGATCAAATGGGCAAAGTGGGTTCTAGCTCGGTGATGAAATCCTTAGAAAAACAAGGTTTTTTAATTAATGCTCGTTTTTGATTTAAAATGCCGATGAGAGAATTTTTGGGGAATTGACAAAAATTCCGATCGGAATCAAAATACACA
>NZ_CAIP01000195.1 GCF_000297435.1 Microcystis sp. T1-4
GCATTAATACTGGTTCAAAGCTACATTTTTGGGCATCTTCTGGGGATAAAATACCCTGTCTCCGCTGCAGAATTTTCAGATGTTGAGAGCGAATAGCTTGTCTTTCCTGGAGATTACGTCTTTGTCCGACCAAAGTGGCCGCCAGCATTGCTTTTTTTTCCTGTTCCTCGGCTAATTCTGCTTCTAAATTAGCTCGCTCGGATTCATCTATTGTGGCCATTCTTGCTTCTAATTCTTCCACGGTTTGGCATTGGAGAGTTAATTCTTCCTCTTGGTCGTTGACAAAAATTTCCCAGCGCTTGAGGTCTGTTTGTAAGTTCTTAACTAAGCTCTCCAATTCTTCTAAAGGCATTTTTTCAAGAGCTTCTAGATCGATTTTATCATCAAAATCTAGTTCTTCCCCTTGCAGGAGACGAAGGAGCATTTGTCGAGTAGAATCAGTGGTTTGTAGGGTGAGGTTAAGGCGCTCGAATAATTCCTGTTTGTGACTCAGAACGGTTTCTTGTATTTGTAATTGTATTTTAGCCGTTTCCAACCCACTGCGACTCGTCTGTAATTCCCTAGCTCTTTGTTCGAGATAATCGATCATTTCATCGTTGGCAACCTGACGATTTTCTACAGCTTTTTTCTGCTCCTCTAAACTCTGCCAACAACTATTTAAAATTGTCTGTTGTCCCTGCACGGATTCAAGAGTGGAATAGAGAATTTGTGAGGGAGAATTGCCCAGATCATGATTATTAGCTAAACGCTCCGCTAGAGAGCGAATAAATTGTTGTTGTTCCAGGGAAAGATTGGGGGAGAAGTTGTCATTTATTTGTCCTTCTTCCAGTTGTCGCTGTTGCTCGTTTAATTGTTGTTTTAGAGTTTCCAGTTCCTGTCTTTTGCGCTCTAAATACTCGAATTCTGCTTCTATTTGCTCAATTTGCTCGATTCTTGCCTCCATTTCCATTTTCTGGCGGTTGAGAATCTCGCTTTGATAGGTGAGGGATTGTTTCCACTGCTCGATTTTCTCTTGATCTTTCTTGCTACGCTCCATCAAACGGGAAATCTTTTGCAGTTGCCGCACCATCTCCGCTGCCGCTAATTCCGGGTTTCCTTGCAGTTGACGATTATTGCTCAAATTGACCAAGAGAAGCGCACCTTCAGCCAAGGGCTTAGTTTCGTCGTAGGTTAAGATATCTTCCTCCGGTATGGCGCTCCAAGTCTGATCCTTATGCTGACAGGCCAATAGTTTCAATTCGGTTTTGTAACCACCGATAAAACCTCTAGTCTGTTTTTTTACTTCTGCAAGGTATAGCACGAGTAGTCGTCCTCTATAATAAAAGTTTTTGTCATCAGTTTTAGAAAGAGTTGGCGATCGAGGGTAGGAGCGGCCTGTCTATGGTTTCAGTGTAACCATCCGATCCCAAAAATTTTTTCATTTCTATCATGGGAGTTTTTCTTTTTAATTCATACATTTGTTCTCAATTTTCCCTCTTCCCCACTGGAAAATTTTTGGAGATTTTTCAGAGCGAATTCACTGTGCTACTCTCAAAAAATTTGGCAGTCAATCTCATCAGCTGACCACACATCTAAATTATCGGTTAAGACGGCCTGAGAATGAGAAGCAAAGATAGAAAGCTAGACCTTTTGTACTAAAAATCTCCAGGGCTAGTTGAAATGCAGTCAAGCTTAGCGAAAAATATGTTACATAATTAGCTTATCAGATTTATTATTAGTGACAAGAGGAGGTAAGAGAGCGTTTCTGATCAAGAGGAAGTATGACGGCATTGGGCATCATCCCCAGACCACCAGCTACTGTTCCAGCCTTCCCCGGTTCCAGCCTTCCCCAAAACCCGAGACTTCCTACCTGACAATTAAGATAACTGCTTCTTCTAGACTAAAAGAAATAGGGTCTATTGGGGTAGATTCCGAGAAATTATGGAAGGAAGCTGCAATGAAATCGAGATTTGCAGTATTTTACTGGGGAATGTCCTCTAAAACCCTAAAACCTCACACCCAACCCCCAAACCCGAAAAAAAATCTCTTGGCTGGTCTTTTTTAACTTATTGTCAGCAGAATTCCCTCGCGCTTAGTGCCATGGCATGGGGCTTTTCAAGGGGCGAAGTAATTCGCGCCAGGGTTTCCCTCAGCGAAAATTTTGGGTCTGAAACCCCGTCGGAGAAGGACGGCTCGACTTTTTCAGTCTAACACTTCAGAGAAAAATGTGTTAAGATGTGAGCTATGGAAAAAGCCTATTCCTTTCGATTTTACCCCACCTCTCAACAAGAATCGCTCTGGCGACGCATCTTAGGCTGTGTAAGATTGGTTGACAACAAAGCTCTCCATGAAAGAACTCAAGGATGGTACGAACGACAAGAAAAAATCGGATATTCCCAAACTATTCAATGTTAAGCTCTTGGAAAAAGCCAGAAGATTTAGAGTTTTTAAATGAAGTTAGTTGCGTCCCTTTGTAACAAGGACTAAGACATTTACAAAACGCCTTTGCTAATTTTTTTTGCGGGTGGGGTCAACTATCCTAAATTCAAGCAAAAACATCAAGGAGGAAGTGCACAATTTACTAGGTCTGCTTTCCAATATAAAAATGGACAAATTTATTTAGCTAAATGTCAGAACCACTAGCAATTAGATGGTCACGGCAAATCCCAGAAGGTTGTGAACCAAGTACCGTAACAGTTAGGTTGCATCTATCGGGAAGATGGCATATCTCTAAAGGTAAGGAAGTAACAACCGTCAAAAAGCTAGAGGGAAAGTAGCTCAAGTTCACTCTAAAATCTCAAGAGGCCGTGAGGATTTTCTCCACAAGCGATCTCCTAAGATAGTTAACGAAAACCAAGTTATTGCTGTAGAAAACCTCAAGGTTAAAGCCATGGTACGCCATCATAATTTAGCTAAAGCCATTAGGGATTGTAGTTGGGGAATGTTTTGTCCAATGCTCAAATACAAGGCAGAATGGCAAGGAAAAACCTATAGGGAAGTTGATAGGTTTTTCCCTAGTTTTAAGACTTGTCATGTCTGTCTAAATCAAGTGGGTAGTTTGTCCCTTAATATTAGAACATGGACTTGTGTATATTGTCAGACAACTGATGACCGGGACATCAAAGGGGCGATAAATATCAGAAATGAAGCCTTACGGAGCTTGTCGTTAGGAAAAGCGCGATACTGCCTATAGAGGGGCTGTAAGACCAAAAACTGGGCGTAAGTCCGTCTTGAGGCAATCCCCTGTGAAAGAGGAAGCTTTCAACTCCGTTAAGAGTAGTTAGCCAGTGGAATGGGGAGCTATAGAGATGAAACCCGAAAGAGTCAATCAAGTCCTTGTTTAGGGGGAAAACCCCCAATAAATTTCAGATTACGTTGGAGGCAAAAATGGGAGCAATTTCGGAGCATCGGGTCAACGGGAGCTATTATCGGGCATCTTTTGCCATTGTTGTCCTTGGCAGCCTAGCTAGGTAGGGAGTTATGAGCGAAATATTGCTGGTAGAAGACAGCCAAACGCAACGGGAACTGATCTGTGGTCTGCTCCGTAATAGCGGCATTAAGGTCACGATCGCCACGGATGGGGTAGAAGCCCTCGAATATATCCAGAGAGGCAATCCCGATCTCGTCATTCTCGATATCGTCATGCCCCGCATGAATGGTTACGAGGTCTGTCGTCGTCTCAAGTCGGATGCAAAAACCCAAAATATCCCGGTGGTCATCTGTTCCTCAAAAGGGGAAGTCTTTGATCGCTATTGGGGTATGAAAATCGGAGCCGATGCCTACATTGTCAAACCCTTTGAACCGATTGAGTTCATTTATACGATTAAACAACTGCTGCGCCGATAAAATTGCCCTTTCCGGGGACAATCTAACTATGGCATAGGTCAAGACAGTTAAAAACGCCACCCGAACTATTAATTGCAAGAGAACGAAACTGATGCTTAACAACGCCGATTTTTTTACTGGTAACGCTGAAAATATCGCCCCCGACAATCAGGAATTAGAAACTCCCGTCGGTGAACTGTACTTGCGATTTTATCTACCCTCTCAGGACGAGTTTGCCCTGAGTGCCGTGGGCATTGGCGAGGTGATACAGCAACCACTCGATCGCATTACCCCCATTCCCAATGCTTCACCCTTGCTCCTCGGCACGATCAATCTCCGGGGTCAAGTGATCTGGGTGGCGGATCTAGGGCAATTTTTGGGGGATAGCAGCCCCTTAAACACCGATCGAGCCGAAATTCCCATAATTGCCATCGAAGAAGAGGAAACGATCCTCGGTTTAGGGGTGGAACGTTTGGGAGATATGGAATGGCTCGACCCAGAGCAACTAGGTAGTGCCGCCAGCATTCCCGCTCCGATCGCCCCCTATGTGCAGGGAGAGTGGATTCTAGAGCAAGAATCAAAAAAAACCTTAAGACTACTAGATTATCTGGCCATAATCCGTTCTGCCCGTTGGGCAGCTTAAAACCTGAAAAAAATAGCAGAATAAGATTTATAGCAATTCTTTCTTTAAGCTACTAACTACTTCACCACTTTAACTTTACTAGGGGAGGGGCAAATGCCGTCAGGGACAGAATACGCGAAACTCTATGGAAAGGCTAACACCGCCTATTGCCAGGGCAACCTTGAGGATGCCGCCCTCATCGTCAAAGAGATGAGCAGCAAGTATCCCGAGGATGCCAATGTCATCCTTTTACAGGGCCACATTCATCTAGGACTACAACAATACAGCTTGGCAGAGGAACGTTACGAAACGGTGCTGCGATTGGCTAAAAATTCCACCAGTCGCTCCGATCTGGTGGATTATGCCAGACGAGGTCTCGATCAGATTCGGCAATTGGGTTTTGAAGTCGAGGGGGGAGATTTTACGATCGCTGCTACGGAAAGCATTGCCTACAGCGAGGCAGCTTTCGATCCGGGTCAAGGTTTTAAGCATTCTCGGTCTGGAAAGTCGCAAGGGGCTGACCCCGATTGGCAAAATAAAGGGATGGATTGGAATAGTAGTCTTTTCAATGAGGAGGATCCCGGCGAGCCTACGGTCAGTAAAGTCCATTCCTATGACGATGATTTTGAAGAATCGGAGGAAACCGGCTTTAGTTCCCTTACCCTAACCAGTTTAGGTTCCTCCGATTCCCAAAGGTCTGACGATTCTGTGGGGGGGGAACCCCCTTTCTCCTTTTTAGAAGCGGCGGAGATTGACTCGCTGCCGGAAGAGTGGGACGGTGAGTTAGGGTCAACGGGAGAGGCCACTTTTATGGTTTCCTCTGACCTGGGGGAAAATCCCCTCACCGGTCGAGATCAGGGGTTATCCTATAGCGATACCCGAGAAGAAAGCGCTTTTGCCATCGACCGACAATCGACCCAGGGACAAGGGGCAAAAACTGGCCTTAATCAGGGCAGAGTCACTCAAAACAGATACCAAGAGGAAGACACTGGAGATTTTAGGGGACCTGAACTCAATGATGAGGATTTAGACAGTTTTTCCCCACTGGGTCTGACGGATAGGATGCAAGGACTGGGGGAATCGGAGCTATTTACCCGTTTGGGAGAGGAAGCTTTAAGTGTTGGTTTTGTCCCCGAACCCAGTGGGCTCCTTAATGCCAGTTCTGGTGTAGGAGAGCCTAGTTTTAATCCTTCTCGTCTAAAAATACCCAATGACAAAAGAGATAGTCATCTTGCCCATGGTTCCGATCGCTTGCTCAAGCCAGTGGTGGAAGTCAATCCGGGCAAATTAGCCTTTTTTGTCAATGCTTCTTTGGGCAAAAAACAACTAATCCTAGCGGCTTTAGCGGGCATTACCCCTGTAATCTTAATTTTTGCCGTTAGTACCACCTCTTGGCTTTCTACGCTCTTGGCTGCCAAACCAGCCCCGAATAGCCGGGCAAAAACCGAAAAAGTTGCCCCCAAACCAGCCCCCGCCAGCCTTTCTCCTTTTAGTCAACCGGTACTAACCATGATGTTACTAACCGGACTGGGAACCCTGGCCGTGACTTGGCTAGGTTTACAGTTGCTCATTAGTCAGATTAAGCGCAGTCTCAACGATTTGCAAAGCCAATTCGATTATCTCTCGGAAGGTAATGTTAACACTCAAGCGACGATCTACTCGGAAGATGAATTCGGTCAACTGGCCAATCGTTTCAATCAGATGGCCCGGGTGGTGGTAACTACCACCACCGAGGCCCAACGTCGCGCCGCCGAAACGGAACGGGAACGGGAAGACCTACAACGGCAGGTGATTCGACTGCTCGATGATGTGGAAGGAGCGGCTCGGGGGGATCTAACCGTGGAGGCGGAGGTAAGCGCCGATGTTTTAGGGGCGGTGGCCGATGCTTTTAATTTGACTATCCAAAACCTGCGGGAAATTGTCCGACAGGTAAAAAAAGCGGCCAAACAGGTGAATCAAGGCAGTACCAATAGTGAATCTTTCGCCCGCAATCAGTCTAGCGATGCCCTGCGGATGGCGGAGGAATTGGCCGTCACCCTTAATTCGGTACAGATGATGACCGACTCAATTCAACGGGTGGCAGAAAACGCCAGAGAAGCCGAAGAAGTCGCCCGCACTTCTTCGATTACCGCCCTGAAGGGGGGCGATTCCGTGGAAAGAACCGTGGCGGGAATTCTGCAAATCCGCGACACCGTATCAGAAACGGCCCGAAAAGTCAAGCGTTTGGCGGAAGCTTCCCAGGAAATCTCGAAAATTGTCGCGGTAGTCTCTCAGATTGCCTCGCGCACTAATTTATTGGCTCTTAATGCCTCGATTCAAGCGGCGCGAGCAGGAGATGCGGGCCGCGGTTTTGCGGTGGTGGCCGATGAGGTGCGTCAGTTGGCCGATAGAGCCGCTAAATCTCTTAAGGAAATTGAACAGATCGTTTTACAGATTCAATCGGAAACGGGTTCGGTAATGATGGCAATGGAGGAGGGGATTCAACAGGTTATCGATGTCACCGAGCGCTCGGAACAGGCCAAGAAGTCCCTAGAAGATATTATCCAAGTTTCTAACCGCATCGATACGCTGGTGCGCTCGATTACCGCGGATACGGTCAAACAACGGGAAAATTCCCTCAATGTCGCCCAAGTTATGCAGTCGGTGGAGTTAACCGCTCAGGAAACTTCCCAAGAATCCCAACGGGTGGCCGGTTCTCTGCAAAAATTGGTTAGTATCTCCCGGGAGCTGCTTTCTTCAGTAGAACGGTTTAAGGTAGACTCGGAAGATGATCGATAATCGGTGAGCGGTAATCGGTGAGTTATCGATTGGCCGCTATCCCTCAAGATTGACCGCTAGGGTGAGTAAAGTTATGCCTAAACTTAGTCTCTGTATGATTGTCAAAAATGAAGCCGAAAATCTCCGGCGCTGTTTGGATAGCGTTAAAGAGGTGGTGGATGAGATGATCGTTATGGATACGGGTTCGACCGATGATACGATTGCTATTGCTCAAAGTTACGGTGCCATAGTTCCTAGCTACGATTGGCAGGGTAATTTTTCCGATGCCAGAAATGCGGCTTTAAAATATGTTACTGGCGATTGGATTTTAGTTCTTGATGCCGATGAAGAATTAAATCCCGCTATCGTGCCGAAAATGCGGCGGGCAATGGAAAAAGAGGAAAATTTAGTTATTAATTTAATCCGCCATGAAATCGGAGCCGTACAATCACCCTATTCTCTAATTTCTAGACTATTTCGCCGACATCCTCAAGTCACTTTTACCCGGCCCTATCACTCAATTATTGATGACAATGTGGCCATTTTATTAAAAAAAGAGCCAGATTGGAAAATAGTTGAACTGCCAGAAATTGCCATCTTTCACTACGGTTACACTGTTGATAAAATAGCCAGCTTAGATAAGTTTGAACGGGCAAGAAAGGCGATGGAGGGCTTTTATCAGCAACATCCCCACGATCCCTATGTGTGTAGTAAATTGGGAGGGTTATATCTGGAGATTGGCAGGGATAAAGAGGGTTTTAAGCTGCTCAAACATGGTTTAAAATGCCATGGCTCTAATCCGCATATTTTATACGAGTTATATTATCATCTCGCTAATTATTATTATTCAGTGGAGGAATTTAAGCAATCAGCAGATAATTTTATTAAGGCGATTAAGCAGCCAATTTTAGATAAATTAAAACTGGGTGCTTATAATAATTTCGGTGGGTTATTATACGAAGCAGAAAACTACGAAGCTGCCTTATCTGTCTTTGAGAAAACCGTAGAAATTGATCCTAGCTATGCCGATGGTTACTATAATTTAGGACTGGTTCTCAAACAACTGCATCGGCTACCAGAATCGATTAAAGCTTATAAAAAAGCTCTCAAGTTAAACCCCGATAATCCCGCTATTTACCAAAATCTAGGGGTGGCTTATATAACTTTCGGTAATTATAATGAGGCGATCAAGATTTGGCAAAAAGGCCTACAATTATTGAAAGATCAGGGTAATTTCTCTCGCGCTGAAATGCTACAAGAAACCCTAAAAGCTTTGGGAGCAAGTGTATTGAGGGATGAACAGTAACTGTTAACCGTTGTCGCGAAAATCAGGGTAAATAGCTCAAATATAAACTTAATAAAGTTTTAATAGACATTTAAGCCCTAATAGATTAATTTTACTTTTTTTCAAGCCGATATGCTGTCTCGCTAATCCTTGTCAAGCTTGAAAACTGGCTATTCTCTTGTGGGTTGGCCGTGAGAGGGGTCAATTTTCAAGGATAATTTGTAACAGAGTGTTGAAAATTCCTTTAATCTTAGTTATGAGCGATCGCCCACCAGAACTAACCCTAGCCGACCAGGCCCCTGCCAACTACGAATGTCGCTCCTGCGGCTACGTTTACGACCCCAGCAAGGGAGATAGTAAAACCAACACTCCCGCTGGAACCCCCTTCGAGGAATTGCCAGAAACGTGGCGCTGTCCCGTGTGTGGTGTGCGTCGTTCCCAATTTATCAACATCGGAGCTAAAGATGCTCCTTCGGGATTCCAAGAAAATCTTAGCTATGGTTTTGGAGTCAACCGTCTGACTCCCGCACAAAAAAATATTTTGATTTTCGGGGCTTTAGCGCTAGGATTTGTTTTCTTTATTAGTTTATATGGTTTAAACTAACTCAAGCACTCATTATCTTTAATCCAACGGCTCTTATGAGTCTGTTACCCATCGGGTACAAACCTTAATCCCTCCCGATTCCTTGACCAATACCTCTGAACCATTGATGAGAAAACTGAAACAATTCGTAATAGTTCTAGCTGTAGCCTTTTTCTGCTTTAGCTGTAGTAATGTGCCATCCCTGAGCAGTAGTCCTTGGCAAATCCTCACCCTCGACACTGACTCCACTTTTGCCGATATCGCCTTTACCGACGACTCGCAGCACGGTTGGTTAGTGGGGACCAAATCTACCCTCTTTGAAACCACCGATGGAGGGGACAGTTGGCAGCAAAAAGTCCTCAACCTTGGCGACGAAAAAGTTAGCTTTAGCGCCGTCAGTTTCCACGACCAAGAGGGTTGGATTGTCGGTAAACCCTCGATTCTTCTCCATAGCGAAGACGGGGGCAGCAGCTGGTCTCGTATCCCCTTAAGTGAAAAATTACCCGGTTCTCCCTACGGAATTATCGCTCTGAACGACAAAACCGCCGAAATGGTCACGGATTTAGGTGCTATCTACCGCACCAAAGACGGAGGCAAAACTTGGCAAGCTTTAGTGGAAGGTGCTGTGGGTGTGGCCCGGACAATTGTTCGTTCCCATGATGGTAAATATGTGGCCGTTTCCGCACGCGGTAACTTTTATTCCACCTGGGAACCGGGGTCAACAGAATGGCAACCCCACAATCGTCTTTCTTCCCGCCGTTTACAAAAAGTCGGTTATGGTGAAAAAGGGGAACTGTGGGCCCTGGCCCGGGGTGGTCAACTACAATTTACTAGCCCCAATGATCTCGATACATGGGAAGATAAGGTATTCCCCGAGTTTTCCACCAGTTGGGGACTTTTGGACCTCAACTACCGCACCCCCGAAGAAATTTGGGTCGCTGGTGGTAGCGGCAATCTCTTGGTCAGTGATGACGGCGGCCAGTCTTGGCAAAAAGATCGCGCGGTGGAAAGTGTCCCCTCCAATCTCTATCGAATTGTTTTTATCAATTCCGACAAGGGTTTTGTCTTGGGACAAGATGGGGTTTTACTGAAATATAATCCCCCTAGCGAACCGGCCTAAAACTTGTCTCAGGGTCAACAAAGTCTCTATTATAGAGATTGAATTTTTCAAGTCCTATCATTCCGAGGAGAACCGTCCATGTCAGGTAGTACCGGCGAACGTCCTTTTGGCGATATCGTTACCAGTATTCGTTACTGGATTATCCATAGCATCACCATCCCCATGCTCTTTATCGCGGGTTGGTTATTCGTGAGTACCGGTTTGGCTTACGATGTTTTTGGCACTCCCCGTCCCGATGAGTATTACACTCAAGAGCGTCAAGAATTACCGATCATTAATGATCGCTTTGAGGCCAAAAATCAAATCGATCAGTTTAATCAGTAGTTTACTTTAATTAAGGATAAAAACAATGGCTAGTGGTAATCCCAATCAACCCATTTCTTACCCCATTTTCACCGTTCGCTGGTTGGCAGTTCATACCTTAGCGGTCCCCACTGTCTTCTTTATCGGTGCAATTGCGGCAATGCAGTTTATTCAACGCTAGGAGAACAATTATGGAAAGAACACCTAATCCGAATCGGCAAGCCGTCGAGTTAAATCGTACTTCTCTTTATCTAGGTTTACTCCTAGTTGCTGTCTTGGGAATTTTATTTTCCAGCTATTTCTTTAACTAATTAGTCCCGATTTATTGTCATCGCAATTAGGAGGTGTTATTCATGTTCGCAGAAGGTCGTATTCCTTTGTGGTTAGTCGCCACCATCGCCGGTCTAGGCGTTATCGCCGTGCTTGGTCTTTTCTTCTACGGAGCTTACGCTGGTTTAGGTTCCTCTATGTAATTCCATTACGGGTAATTTCCCCCAGCAAAAAGCCGTTAGTTATTTCTATAACTAGCGGTTTTTTCAGTATTCGGTGAAAAGTAAAGCTCGATCGAACTTTATACTAATACTAAATCCGTTGAGTAACGCACAGAAAACGGGTTTCTCGGAGAAACCCGTTTTCTACTCATGCACTCATGCAAAAAGGGGAGAATAAATAATCAGTCTTTAATAACCAGATTTAGTATAAATCCGTTTTTAATAGTGTGATTAACAAAAAAAAGGAGTCAAAGACTTGACTCCTTTAGTTATATGGATGATTTAGCTAAAACTAAACTTCTTGTTTACGAGTGCTAAGATCACCCAATTTTTGGAATAAACCGAATTCCACTTGTTCTTCCAGATCTGGATCGACCCCGGCGAATACGTCGCGGTAGATGGTACGAGAACCGTGCCAGATGTGACCGAAGAAGAATAGTAAAGCAAAGACAGCATGACCGAAAGTAAACCAACCTCTCGGAGAAGTGCGGAATACCCCGTCAGACTTCAGGGTTTCGGTGTCAAACTCGAAAGCTTCACCGAGTTGCGCTCTACGGGCAAATTTCTTCACATCAGCAGGATCGCTGAACACCTGACCATCGAGAGAGCCACCGTAGAAAGAAACGGTAACACCACTTTGTTCGATACTCAGTTTCGATTCCGCACGACGGAAAGGAATATCAGCGCGAACGATACCTTCCGAGTCAGTCAGGACAACGGGGAAGGTTTCAAAGAAGTTAGGCATCCGACGCACGCTAAGGACGCGACCTTCGCCATCTTTGAAAACAGGGTGTCCTAACCAAGATTTAGCGATACCGTCACCGCTATCCATGGCACCAGTACGGAATAAACCACCTTTAGCGGGGCTATTACCGACATAATCATAGAAAGCCAGTTTTTCGGGGATTGCTTGGTAAGCTTCGGCGATGGTGGCCCCATTGGCGATGCTGGCCTCCACACGACGCTCAATTTCTTCTTGGAAATAGCCCTTATCCCATTGGTAACGGGTCGGGCCAAAGAGTTCGATCGGGGTGGTAGCATTACCGTACCACATGGTTCCAGCCACGACGAAAGCGGCAAAGAAAACGGCGGCGATACTGCTAGAAAGAACCGTTTCGATATTACCCATTCTCAAGGCTTTATAGAGTCTTTCGGGGGGACGAACGGTTAAATGGAATAAACCGGCGATAATCCCGACGATACCCGCAGCAATGTGGTGAGCTACCACACCCCCGGGGTTAAAGGGGTTAAAACCAGCCGGTCCCCATTCGGGAGCTACGGGCTGCACATGACCAGTTAAACCGTAGGCATCGGAAACCCACATCCCGGGACCCCAAAGGCCTGTTTGATGGAAAGCACCGAAACCAAAGCAAAGTAAACCGGATAAGAACAGGTGAATACCGAACATTTTCGGCAAATCGAGGGCAGATTCGCCCGTGCGGGGATCGACGAATAATTCTAAATCCCAGAAAACCCAGTGCCAAACCGCCGCTAGGAATAGCAGACCAGATAAGACGATATGAGCGGCAGCAACGCCTTCAAAAGACCAGAAACCGGGGTCAACACCAGTTTCGCCGGTGACGCTCCAGCCACCCCAAGAACCAGTGACACCTAAACGGGCCATGAAGGGCAGCACGAACATTCCTTGCCGCCACATCGGGTTTAATACGGGGTCACTGGGGTCGAAAATAGCAAGCTCATAGAGGGCCATGGAGCCAGCCCAACCCGCTACCAGTGCGGTGTGCATCAGGTGAACGGAAATTAAACGGCCCGGGTCGTTGAGAACGACTGTGTGTACTCGATACCAAGGTAGTCCCATTGACTACGCTCCTCCTATTGACAATTTAGTGTCCACTTAGACGCTTTTTATATTCAGGGTCAAAATATAAGCCCAACACTCTCGACTGTTAAGTGCAAGAGTTAGCCGACCTACATTATCCCTTGAAAAGTGTATCTATTCTAAAGAAGTGTAACTATTGTTAGAACAGATTTCAAGTCTTTGCGATCGATCTTCCGCCAGAATATTCCAGATAGGGGTGTGGGGTGTGGGGTGTGGGGTGTGGGGTGTGGGGTGTGGGGTGTGGGGAGAATAAATAAAAATAATCTCCCGTCTCCTGAATCCTAACTCCTGAATCCTAACTCCTGAATCCTGACTCCTGATAACTGATCACTGATCACTGATAACTGATCACTGATTACTGATTACTTCCTCAGCAATTCTTCGGCATTTTGCAGGATTTCGAGGACTTGTTCGGCACTAATCAAGCGTTTTAGCACCACTTGCCCGATGGTGGGGACAGTATCGGCAATTTCGGCACTCTTGGGGGCAACTTCCACCATAATCACGGCTTCTTCCACCTTATAAAGCCATAAAACCTGTTCTCCCTCTAAAATACCGATATTTAATCGCTCTATCTGCGGTGGTCGTCGCCAACTACTCGCGTGATCCCACAAACCGCCAAATTCCCACACCCGTCCTATTGTCCAACCTGCCGTTAAGAAAAAATATTTCACTTTGTTACTCAATCTAGAATCAATCTCTAGCTTTCTGGCTTAATTAGTTTTCAGCCGTCAAATTTTATCAGCTTTTTAGCCCTCAGCCATCAGCCGGAATAGGCAATAGGCAATGGGCAATGGGCAATGGGCAATGGGCAATGGGCAATGGGCAATGGGCAATGGGCAATGGGCAATAGGCAAAAGTCAGCTTTGTTCTCCCTGCTCCCCGCTCGTCAATTCATAATTCATAATTCATAATTCATAATTCCCACTCCTGTCTCCTATGACGGCTAATAGCTAGTTAACGTCCCGTTAATTTCACCACCCCAATGCCCCCAAAGTATAGACCCAAGACCGCCCCTGCTAACAGGGATTGGGTGAGAGGATCTGTGGAAGGGGTTAAAATCGCGCCTAAAATCACCGCCCCTAAAACCACGAAACGCCAGCCCGATAACATCGTTTGCGAGGAAATAATGCCTAAAAAGCTCAAAATCAATTGAATAACGGGAATTTGAAAGGCGATGCCGGTACTAAACAGTAAAAGTAAGACAAATTCAAAATAGCGCTCGATCGACCAAGCTTGTTCGACCACTTCCGCCCCATAACTGACAAAAAAGTTTAAAGCGGCGGGAATCAGGGCAATATAGGCAAAAAATAAACCGGCAAAAAATAAAACACTCGATCCTAAGACTACTGGGACAATTAAACGCCGTTCGCGACGGGTTAACCCCGGCAGCACAAAGAGGATAATTTGCAAGAGAATGACCGGACTAGCCACCAGTATGCCGCTATATCCAGCTACTTTTAGGGAGACGAAAAAAAATTCTCCTGGGGCCAACTGCAAAAATTTTACCCCTTGGGCGGGGACTTCCAGCACTTGTACTAGGGGTTTAACGAAGATAAAACATCCCACCGCACCCACAGCCACGGCAATTAAACTATAAAAAATCCGCCGCCGCAACTCCTCCAAGTGGTCAAACAAGGACATTTCCACTTCTCCGGGTAACTCATCGAGATATTCGGGACTGTCTGGGGGCGGGGTTTTTACTTCTGTCGATGACATGGCTTTGGCTCGATCGTTCTCTACTCAAGCCTTTATCCTAGCATTGTTGACCCTTGGCCTTGAATCAGTTATCAGTTATCAGTTACCAGTTATCAGATGTGAGTTTTTAGTGGACAGTTTTAATCGGGGGTCAGTATTCAGCTTTTATTTATTCTCCCTGCTCCCCATCTCCCCACTTCCCCACTCCCCTTAAAAAAAATTTGCTATGATATAGGGACTTGTTTAGTATTTGGTAAAAATAACCATAAGTGCCACCGTGTTCACAACTGTTCAACCCGCAAATCGATCGAGCTTACCTGATGACCTATTTACGGCAATTAAAGAGCTTAAACGACAATTAAACGCCGTTATTCTGGCTCACTACTATCAAAATTCTGACATACAGGATATAGCTGATTATATTGGTGATTCTCTAGGTTTATCCCAACAGGCTGCCCAAACGCCAGCAGATGTGATCGTATTTGCGGGGGTTCACTTCATGGCAGAAACAGCTAAAATCTTAAATCCAGATAAGTTGGTATTGCTGCCAGATTTAGATGCGGGATGTTCTTTAGCTGATAGTTGTCATCCTGAAGATTTTGCTCGTTTTAAAGCCCAATATCCCGATCATATCGTGATTTCCTATATTAATTGCAGTGCAGAAATTAAAGCCATGAGTGATATTATCTGCACCAGTTCCAATGCAGTCAAAATAGTTAACAAAATCCCTGCCCATCAACCGATTATCTTCGCTCCTGATCGCAATTTAGGCCGTTACGTTAGCCAGCAAACTGGTAGAGATTTAGTTCTCTGGCAGGGTAGTTGTATTGTCCATGAAACTTTTTCCGAACGCAAGATAATAGAATTAAAAGTCGCCCATCCAGAAGCAAAAATTATCGCCCATCCTGAGTGTGAATCATCGGTTTTACGCCATGCCGATTATATTGGTTCCACGACGGCACTATTAAATTATTCTCTAAAAAGTTCTGAAAAAACCTTTATTGTCGTCACAGAACCGGGGATTATTCACCAGATGCAAAAATCCGCCCCAGAGAAACTATTTATCCCCGCACCAGCTTTAAATAACTGTGCTTGTAATGAGTGTCCCTACATGAGACTGAACACTCTCGAAAAATTGTATCTCTGTATGGGAGATAAAACTCCAGAAATTACTATTTCTGAAGATTTAAGAATTAAGGCACTGTTGCCGATTCAAAGAATGTTAGAAATGTCTTAATCAGTTATCAGTGATCAGTTATCAGTTATCAGATGGCGCAATAATATTATTGTAGGGGCGAATTGCATTCGCCCTCTTTTAATAACTTCTGCTGCTCACCAATATGGGAGAGAAAGTTACCAATATGAGATGCAGCCTGTCAGTTTTCAGTTCATTAGACATATCCAAAAATCATAACTCAATCAGAGCTTGCTTTGATAATTTGTACTAATTAGTAGTTCGGCACTAAAATATATATCTGTCTTTGCTAATTCAATTTAACTGAAAAAATCTGGGGACATTAAAATCATTTTTATTTGGGTAAGTTGCTTGTCTAGACAAAATTTTAGTCTTGAGATAATATTAGGTAGAAGTCCACTGATTACTGATTACTGAAATGCTGAAGATAAATTTTTTCATTGTGTTTGATGGATTGAAAAAAATCGACAATGGGACGAGGATAATTAACCCCTAAAATCACGGCATAACGCTTTTGTTCCTCTGGGAATAATTTATAGGGTTCGTGAATTTTATCGCCTTTTATTAGGGCTAATTCGGGCAACCAGTGACGTAAATAATCACCTTTGGGATCATAATCTCTCGACTGTTTAGGGATATTAAAATAACGAAATCCTCGCGCATCATTGCCGACACCAGCAGTGTAATTCCAATTACCCCAATTACTACAGACATCGTAATCAATTAATAATGACTCGAACCATTCTGCTCCTAGTCGCCAATCAATACCGAGATTTTTGGTCAGAAAACTAGCGACATTTTGCCGGCCACGATTTGACATAAATCCTGTAGCGCCTAATTCTCTCATATTAGCATCTACAAGGGGATAACCAGTTTTTCCCTCACACCAGAGATTAAATCTTTCCCAATCTTCTAACCAAGATAAATTAAGTTTTTGCAAACCAGATTGATAGAAGATTTTATTGCCGTGTTTACTGCAAATAAATCGGAAAAAATCTCGCCATAATAATTCAAAAATCAGCCAATAGGTAGAGTCATTTTTTACTCTTGTTTGCTCATATTTTTTTACTTCCTCATAGATATAACGGGGGGAAAGACAGCCACAACTTAACCAAGCTGAGAATTTTGAGGAATAATTAGTCCCTAACATTTCATTGCGGGTTTCCTTATAGGTTTTTAAGGAATCACTATCCCAAATATATTCTTTAACCCGTGATTTTCCTGCCATTTCACCCCCTTGAAACGACAAAACACCTCCCTGGTCTAAAATTGGTTCTGTTAAGCCCAAATCGTTTAAAATCGGAAGATTTCCCCAATCTATTTTAGGTAATTTTGTCAACTTTTTAGGGGTGGGATAAGTTGTTCTTATTTCCCAATGACGTTCTACTTGTTTACGAAAATTAGTAAATAATTCTGGCAGTTGATGAATGGTAAAAGGTAAGTCATCAGGATGATATAAAGTGGCTGTCCAAAAAGTTTTTATCTGCACGGGAAACCCAGATAAAGCCTTATTTACAGCTTTTTCTACCGCTAATTCCTCTGCTGTCACCTCTTGATGATAATAAACCCTGGCTATCTGCAATTCTTGAACTAATTGCGGGATAAGTTCTTCTGGTTTTCCCCGTCGGATAATTAAATTACCGCCTAAACTTTCCAGAGATTGTCGCAAATCTGCTACGCTTTCTAATAAAAATTTAGCCCGGAACTTGCCAGTTTTTGGAAACCCGTAGGAAGTAAAACCAAATTGACGCTCATCAAAACAATAGAAGGGAATTATCTCGAATTGTTCTTGAACAGCTTGATAAATTGCCTCGTGATCGTGAACACGCAGATCATTGCGATACCAAATTAAAACCCGCATTTAACATCAATTAAAAGTTGATAAGTAGTTGGATAAAAGTAAAGTTAACTGTGGGGGTAAGGAGTCGGTCGTCAGGAGTCGGTCGTCAGTCCCGATGCAACAAGTTAGACCGTCAAGCATGAAAGTAGTACCTACTTCCCACTTCCCACTTCCCACTTTCCAGTCAGGAGTCAGTAAGAATTGCGACAATTTACATTTCTTAAGATAGACAACAGAATTTATGTCCGACTACTTAACTGATCAATAAGTAGTTAGGTGTTAAAAACCATCAGACACCCCCCTTATTAAG